>CAIQLE010000212.1 GCA_903872555.1 uncultured bacterium | reverse complement strand
TCCAGTGTTGGCTGGATGCCAAAAAAATCAGACATGCCTGTCAAAAGAATGGCCACTTCAGACAGGGCTGATATGACTGATTCAGCACGCAAGCCCTTGGGTGCCCCTGAAGCACAGCGCAGCATCGATCTACAGATTGAAAATATTTTAAACGGAAGAAATCATTTCGAAGTGGGTGAGCAGATTTTCCTGTCTGCCGCCGTGTCCCGTTCATCCTATCTCTCTTGCTATCTGTCGAATGCATCAGGCAAGGTGATGCGCCTGATTCCGAATGCCATTGCCTCGCAATCCGCTGTGGCAGCCAACCAGACCATACGCATGCCGGACTGGATGAGTCCGAATCCGGGCTTCGTAATTGAAACAGAATCTCCCGGCAAGGAAGGCATGCTCTGCATTGCCACCGATAAGGATGTTTTTTCCCGGCTGGACAAAAAATTACAGACCAGCGCGCTGATGAATATGCCCAACATTGTTGGCTTAGATGAACTCTTAAAACTACATCAAGAATCTCTGACAGAAAGTGGATTTACTTATGCCGCCATTTACTGGAATGTCATACCCAGAAAAATTTCTCCTGTTGCAAAAGAAAGCAAGGAAACTAAGTAATTTTAGGAAGCTAAGTAAAACAGTTTAATCAACGATGAAGCTATTCTTTTATGTGCTGCTGCTGTCTGGTCTGTTCAGCACCATCCCGGGTTTCGCTGAATCCGGCATGATGCCGTCCTGCTTCATTGCTTCACCTGAGAATAGTTTTAATGCAGATCATTTGCCTAGCTGCGATGAGATGCCATTTAATGCACCTTTTCCTAACACTGCGTCTCAGTCCTCAGGACCGGAAAAATCCTCGAAAATCAGCGCTGAATTATCGCCTGCGCAGCTTAAGGAACTGGACCGTTTGATGGGTCTGGCAATGCAAGCAGAATCGGCTTCCAAGGCCTCTAAATTTTCTAGCCGCTCCGCAGCCAATGCGGCTTGGATACTGGGTTTGCTCAAGCTGCATGGCATAGGCATGCAGGCCGATGCACAGCAAGCCAGATACTGGTTTGGGATAGCCTGGCAACAGGGTGAAAAAATGGCCAGTGCCGGACTGGCATGGTGTGAGATACAAGGCTGTGGCATGCCGCCCAAAGCTGACAGTGCCAGATATTGGAATGCACAGCTGAATCACTACAACCGTCCCAGAGCGTTGTATTTTGAATGGCTGCTTGAATCGCGTATGGCGCCACTGGAAATCACCAAAAACCCGCGCCTTTTTAGTGAAGGCAGCACCCTGCCCCATAAAGATTTACTGATCAAGGCAGCCAATGCCGGTGATATTCACGCGCTCATAGAACTGGGCATAGACAGTGCCAGTAAAAACCAGGCGGAAGCCGCATTACAGTATTTTACTCAGGCTGAATCACGATCCGGCGTTGCCTTTAACAATGCCAATCTGATCAGAAAAAAAATTTCGCAATTGAAGTCATTAAATAGTCAGCAGACCGCTTACGCCGACAGAAACGATGCTCCCGAATCCTTCTTTGCGCGTGCAGTGCGGTATCACAAAGGTGCGGGCATGCCTGCCAACTATAGCGAAGCCATCAGACTGTATAAAAAAGCAGCCGATCTGGGTCATCCTCTGGCGCAGCAAATGCTCAAGCTAATTTTTTCCCGCAGCGCTGCTGATGGCAGTATTGATATTCCATGGATGCAGGAATTAAGTCAGATGGATTTATCGGGCGCCACACCCCGATTAAGCACTGCCTATGGCCCCACGCTGCTGAATCGCGAGGAAACGGCATTGACGGATTTCATTCCAGGCATGTGGATCCGTCGTCCTTAGTCAGATTCAAACTGAGCATCGTCTCTCCCTGGGTACTTCAGAGCCTGGATATAGCAGGCGCTTCAGCGTGAAATTTCTTACCGTATTATTTAGTCCAGAGCCGCAGCGCTCATCAGGCTGCACATGGTTTTCAGCGGCCTGCCAGGCCTGAATCATCCGCTGTATGCTTCAGGCGATAAAATACACACTCTGTTCATCACAATAATGAATTAAAAATAGCACCACAGGCCCACACAATGGCCCGTGGCCCACTGAATCAGAAGATCCAGCAGCATGCCTAAAGCCAGCACCGGCAAGCCCAAAATCACGAAGCCCCACAGCACAGCCGTGCGGGTCAGGTGGGGTTCTTCCAGTCGGTGGCCCATGACGGTCTGGGCGCGGCGCCTGGCTAGCATACGTTGCAGCATCGGTGACTCCGGAGATAGAAATGGGGCGTAATTCCAGCCAGATGATAGTCCATTGGGATGGCCATGACATGGCGCACTGGGATCGTGCCCATGCCGCCGCAGCCGCTTCCCTGCAGCAGGACTGGGCCTATGGCAGCGCCATGCAGTCTATGGGGGTGCCGGTACTGCGCGCGCGAGTGGAACAAGATGGCGTTGTGCTGATGCTGGCGCAGTTTATCGTCCGCACCTGGGGACGCTTCGGCGCCGTTGCCCTCTGTTCGCGCGGACCCTTGTGGCTGCAGCCCCTGTCACCTGCCGACGAGGCACGCGCTTACGCTGCCCTGCAAAAAAGTCTGCCTCTCACAGGTCTGCGCTTCATGCTGATCACACCGGAGACTCCGGCTGAACAGCCACAAGGTCTCAGCCGTTGGCGGCGCGTCATGACAGGCATGTCAACTGTCATGCTGGACCTGACGCCCTCCATGCAAGCACTGCGCGCCCAGCTCGACAGACGCTGGCGCCATCGACTGGTCGGTGGCGAGGCCTCCGAAATGAGCATACACAAACTGGGCACCAACCCCGGCCAGTTTCGCTGGCTGCTCGAAGCTGAAATGCAGCAGCGCAGCGACAAAGGTCTGGAAGGTCTGCCTAGGGATTTTTTTGAGCACTACGTGCAGTCACGCCAGAACGGCAGCCAGACCATGCTCAGTCTGCGTGCCGATGTCGGCCGTGAGCGTGTGGCCGCCATGATGTTTCTGATTCACGGCGAATCTGCGATCTATCATGTAGGCTGGACCAGTGAACAAGGACGTGACCTGCATGCGCATAATCTGATTCTCTGGAAAGGCATGGAAGAGCTGCGTGCACGCGGTGTGCGCAAGTTGGATCTGGGCGGCGTCAACACCATACGCAGTGCCGGCATTGCCCGCTTCAAGATGAGCACGGGCGGACAAGTGCTGACACTGGCTGGCACTTATCTGTTTTTACCTCCCTGAGTATTCAGGCCTGAATAGATTCATTTTTTACATCATCTGCGATGAAATCAATTAAAACTATTTTTCTGCTGCTGATTTTATTCAGCACGCCTTATGTGCAGGCTGGCTGGATTCTGATCGAGCCGCCCAGAGAAGATACGAGCACGGACCTGTTCAGGCTCTACGTCGACGCAGCATCCATACGGCATCATGGTGACAGAGTCACAGTCAGCATTCTGATGAACTATAAAGAAAAAACCGAAGACAATATCAACTCAGCGCTCGCTGTCGATGAATACGACTGCATCAAGTCACTGGTGCGCAGCAGATCGGTGGTGAGCTTTACTGAACTGTATGGCAAGGGTCTGGTGGTGAGAGAATTTCTTACTGCGGGCGCCTGGAGCAAGGTCAGTCCGGGCAAACTGAATGAATCTGTCTTGGAGCGTGTGTGTGATTTTTATCCGAACTGGCCGCAGTAAGGCTATAAACATTAAGTTCACACCTGGCCTTGCTGTTGACCACTACTGTTGATCTCTGCTCCTAAGCGCTGCTATTGAGCGCTGCTGATAACTCTGGAATTTGACTATGCCATTCACAAGAGCCTTTGCTTTAATAAGCCTTCTCACAGGCTTGCCGC
>CAIQLE010000211.1 GCA_903872555.1 uncultured bacterium | reverse complement strand
TCATTGACCGGTATGGCCCCTATCCCGCCCTTTTCAAGGCTGCGATGGACGAGGACTTCAATACGGCGGTAGCCATTGCCGTGATGTTTGATCTGGCTAACGAGGTGAACCGCAGTCAGTCGGCAGAATCTGCAACACAACTGAAGGCTTTGGGCGCGGTGCTGGGCTTGCTCGAACGCGATCCGACTGCTTTCTTGCAAGGCGCAGGTTCCGATGATGCGCTGATTGTTGAGCAAATCGCCGCTCGCAATGCCGCAAAATTGGCCAAAAATTACGCTGAAGCGGATCGCATCCGTAAGGCTTTGCTGGCTGATGGCATCGTGCTGGAAGACAGTGCTGCTGGGACGAACTGGCGTAGGGTGTAACGGTCAGTTGATTGTTTACAATCAACTCCCGCGTAGTTTGTGAATAATAAAGCCCGCGCAAGCGGGTTTTATTATTCAGTCAGATGAAAAGTGTATTTTTACAACAATTTGCACACGGTGTAAGTATTCGGATCAATGTAGGCCGCTGGCGCGGCAGCGTTCGGATCAAAGTTCCCCGTACCCACAGCTGCGCGTACATTCCCGGTGGCGGGATTTCCATCATCAAAACTGGCATCCACGGCCTCCGCCGCTTTGGCGGGAAGATTGCCAAAGCACAAATTCAAACCGACTACCATTGCGGTATTCGCTGCGACCGTATTTTGTTCGACCCGAATCGCTCCGCCATAGGCGTTGATTGGATCGGATGTATTAGGTGCTCCGGTGATCAGGCCCGCCAGACGCAAGTGATGAATGAACGTACAACTTTCCGGTGTGGTCAGGGCCGCGGTGCAAGCTGTCCAAGTGCCGGCTGTAGTAATTAGTCCATTGCCATCACCGGATGTGGCTGCGGGAGCTGCTGCAGCTGTCCATCGGGCGGCGGCTCTGGGGTCATCCCCGGGCCGTGCATTGTAGCGATCCAGATAGGCATAATAGGCGGCCGTCACGCCTTTCACGTCATTTTGTACATTTTTGATCTTGCCGTTTTCGATCAACTCCTGACCTTTGAGCACGCCGCCCAGTAGTAGGCCGATAATGACCAGCACGATGGCGAGTTCAACCAGCGTAAAGCCAGATTGAAATCTATTACTATGATTTGACATGATATTCTCCTTGAAAAGTATGAAATAACTGCGGTGCGAAGAGCTGAGAGTACGAGATGAAATGTAGGCGTTGCGTCGCCTTTGGGTAAGTAAAAAAGTTTTACATCTGTGCGCTGGTGCCAGCCATAAAAAAGCCCGCAGGAGCGGGCTGGTTTGAAGCTTGCAACGAGTTCAGATTTTCATGCAAAGCGTATGTAGTCCTTCTGTGGCCGGAATGGCAACACCGGGGCCATATGCGGCGGATGTGCCAGTAGCCGTGGCGGTTACGCCAGCTGCACCAGCTCTGACGCTGCCGGTCGTGCTGTCTCCATCGTCCAAAGCTGTGTCAGCAGCCTGCGCAATTTTCCAAGGAACATTGCTGGCACAGACGACTGGTCCTGTCATGCCATAAACAGCCGCAGCTGTCGTGCCACCCTGAACACCCAGTATTCCTCCTACCGAGTTGTTGGAGGGCAGTGCCGAACCAGCGGTAGCTGTGCCTGTCAGGAAGCCGGCCATGCGGGTATGTTGCCAGAAATATTGGCTTTCTGTGGCGGGAGGTGTCGCCGCATCATTATAAGCACCAGTGATGAGCCCGTCGCCATTGCCCGCTAATGCTCCTGTTCCAGCATGGTTTGCTGCTGCGGCATCGTCGCCGGGTATTGTTTTGTAGAGATCCTGATATGCGTAATATGCGACCGAAATGCCCTTTAAATCATTGACTACACTCTTGACCTTGGCGTTGGTAACCATTTCCTGCCCCTTGAGCACGGCTGCCAGTATCAGGCCGATGATGACCAGTACGATAGCCAGTTCAACTAGGGTGAAGCCAGATTGAGGGGATTTGCTTTGTTTCCACATGATATTCTCCCTAGAAGCGATGGCTCGAGGCGTATCTTCAGCCCGCCAGAGCGGGCTTTAGATTGTGTTGTGATCAGCTAGATTTTCATGCAAAGCGTGTGCAATCCTTCAGTAGCTGGAATGGCAACCGCTGGGCCATATGCGCCAGATACAGCAGCGGCTGTGGCAGTGACACCCGCTGCGCCCGCCCTGATACTACCCGTGTCGCTGTTGCCGTCATCCAGAGTGATGTCAACAGCCTGAGCGATTTTCCAGGGGACATTGCTGGCGCAGACTACGGGGCCCGTCGTGGCATAAATTGCAGCCGCTGTTGTGCCACTTTGGACTCCTAGTATTCCTCCTACCGAGTTGTTTGAAGGTAGAGCCGAACCGGCGGTAGCTGTGCCCGTCAGGAAGCCGGCCATGCGAGTATGTTGCCAGAAATATTGGCTTTCTGTGGCGGGAGGGGTGGCTGCATCGTTATAAGCGCCTGTAATTAAACCATCGCCATTTCCGGCAATCGCACCTGTTCCGGCATGAGTGGCGGCGGTAGCATCGTCGCCGGGGATTGCATGGTAGCGATCTTGATAGGCGTAATAGGCAACACTGACACCCTTTAAGTCATTGATGACATTTTTGACCTTGGCGTTTTGTATCATTTCTTGGCCCTTGAGTACGGCGGCAAGTATCAGTCCGATAATTACCAGCACGATAGCTAGTTCGACCAGCGTGAAGCCAGACTGTTTGTTGTATTTCCACATGATATTCTCCTTGGAAGCAGTGATTCGATGTGTGTCTTCAATCCACCGGAGTGGTTTTTTTCGAGGTAAGGAAGT
>CAIQLE010000210.1 GCA_903872555.1 uncultured bacterium | reverse complement strand
CTGAATTACTGGAACGTTTTGAGCTCACTGCCCATGCCGATCGTCTGGTGGGTGAATTACCGGGCGGCGTGCGCAAATTGCTCGACATTGCAATGGCACTGACCCGGCATCCCAAGGTCTTGCTGCTGGACGAACCGACTTCCGGCGTGTCCGCAGATGAAAAATTTCCCATGATGGAAACCGTCATGCGCGCGCTCTCGCAAGAAGCAGTCACGGTACTGTTTGTTGAACATGACATGGACATCGTTGAGCGTTTCGCCGATCGCGTAGCTGCCTTTTACAGCGGCCGCATTATTGCCGATGGCAAGCCTGACACCGTGCTGGCTGACCCGGATGTAAAACGCTATGTGACAGGCAGTGCAAACCACAGGAAAGAGCATGCTTAAGGTCGCCGGTATTCATGTCGCCATACAATCCGTGCAAGTGCTGCGCGGACTATCACTCGACATCGCACAAGGACAAATGACCGGTCTGATCGGTCGCAATGGTGCTGGCAAGAGCACCACCCTGCGCGCCATCATGGGCCACTTGTCGCTGAGTCAGGGCAGCTTGCATTTTGAGGGCCAGGATTTATCCCGCCTGCCACGGCATGCACGCGCGGCCATGGGCATAGGTTATATGCCTGAAGATCGCGGTCTGGTGCCGGAACTGACGGTAGAAGAAAATATTCTGGTTCCGCTGTGGGCATCGAAACTGGCAGACACTACGCCGCGTCTGGAATTTATTTACAGCGTACTGCCTGAATTAAAAGACATGCGTGAGCGGCGTGCACTGCTGCTCTCGGGTGGACAGCAAAAACTCGTGGCACTGGCACGCGCACTGGGCATAGGTCGAAAGTTACTGATACTGGACGAACCTTTTGAAGGCGTCGCTCCGGCTTTGTCGGAACGTTTGTCTGAAGTCATCTCTGGTTTGCGCGGTACCGATTTATCGGTGCTGATTGCTCAGTCTGATACCAATCATTCCAGAAATTTACTGGATACCGAAATCGTGATCGAGCGCGGCGCCAATCAGCAATGATAATCTGGCAAAACCACGTAACGCTGCCAGCCATGCGCAACGAAACGCATTATGGACGCGAGCTGCTCTGCTTCACTGAGCGGCCACCTTCCTTTTATGCTCTGTTCGCGCGTTCCCTTGCACAGCATCCAAATCACGAAGCCATCAGCTGCAATGGGCAGCGCTGGACTTATGCTGAAGCGGCTCAGGAAATCGACAGGCTCGCGCAAGGTTTCAGCAGCCTGGGACTGAGTCAGGGCGAGCGCGTGGTGATGTTTCTGTCTAACCGGCCTGAATTTATCTTTGTCTTATTCGCCCTGCAAAAACTGGGCATGATTGCCGTACCGGTAGGCACGCGTGAACAAGCCCCCGGTCTGGCGTATATCGTCAATCAATGCGGTGCTGCCGGGATTGTGTATGACGATCATTTATCCGATCGCATTCCTGATGCGCCTGCAGCGCCGCTACTGCGTCTGAGACTATCCACGCACAAGCTTGGCGCTATGGCCGTGGCTGAAACCGACCAAGCGCACACAGACCTCACACCCGCCAGTATTGATGAAGATGCCTGCGCCTGCATTCTTTACACCTCCGGCACCACAGGCAGGCCCAAGGGCGCGATGCTCACGCATCTGAATATTGCCCACTCAGTGATTCACTATGAAGTCGCATTCAAGTTAAACAAGCATGACCGCGCCGCACTGGCTGTACCTGCCAGCCATGTCACGGGACTGATCGCACTGATCGCCACCATCGTCCATGTGGGCGGTACGCTGATCATTGTTCCGGAATTCAAGGCCAGTGAATTTCTGGCGCTCGCTGCGCGTGAACGGATGAGCTATTCGCTGATGGTGCCGGCGATGTATCAGCTATGTCTGCTGCAAGAGAATTTCAGTCAGCTGGATTTATCTTCCTGGCGCGTAGGCGGCTTTGGCGGCGCACCTATGCCGGTGCCCACGGTACAGGCACTCGCGGCAGCGGTGCCCGCGCTGACACTGGTCAATTGCTATGGCGCGACCGAGACCACATCACCCGCCACCATCATGCCGCTGGGACTGTCGGCGCTACACAATGACAGTGTCGGCCTGCCCGTGCCCTGTGCAAATATCCTGATCAAGAATGATCAAGGTGAATCACTCGCCCCCGGCGAATCAGGTGAGTTATGGATAGGCGGTGCGATGGTGGTGCCCGGTTACTGGGACAACCCCGAAGCGACTGCCAAAGGTTTCACTGACGGTTACTGGCGTTCAGGCGACATCGGTTCTAAAGATGCACTGGGACTGGTGCGCATCTTCGATCGCATCAAAGACATGATCAATCGTGGCGGCTATAAAATTTATTCTGTCGAAGTAGAAAATGCACTGATGGCACTACCCGGAGTGATTGAAGCTGCAGTAGTAGGACACCCGTGCGAAGTCTTAGGTGAGCGGGTTCACGCATATATCTATACCCAATTACAGCAAATAGATGTGGCCTCGGTACGTGCACACTGCGCGGCTCATCTGGCTGATTACAAAGTACCCGAACAAGTCATGTTCGTCGATCATCCCCTGCCGCGCAATCCGAATGGCAAACTGCTCAAGCGTGCACTGCGCTCCATGACTCAGGATTGATAAATCAGGAACAGCATCGTTCCGACCAAAGCCACCGAAGCCCATAAAGCAGCCACGGCAGCAGTGATGCGCATACGACCATGCCTGTCTGTTTTCGGGCTGGATGATACGGGCCAGGGCAAGCGGCGACGCTCCAGACCATTCCAGGGACGTATCGTTTTTTCAGCTGGCGTTTTTGTATGCTGACTTTCAGCACGGGCTATCCAGGCATCATGCTGTTGCCTGCGCTCTGCATCCGATAAAACCTCATAGGCCGCCGTAATCAATTGAAAGGTTTGTGTGGAACTGGCACTACCGCCATGACGATCAGGATGGAATTTGTGACACAGCGTCTTGTAAGCGGCCCGTATCACTTCGGGGGGCGCATTGCGCGCGACCTTGAGGTTGTCGTAGTGGGTGTGTAAAGGTCTCATGGTCAGTTTTTTCTTGTCTGTCTGACCACACATTAAAACCCGGCGCTACTTCACAGCTTGACTGGCATCAATACTGTATCGGTCGCATGGATTTTTTACCCGATTAAAAGTAAAAATTCCTTAGAAAAAATTCATGCTATTTCGGCTAAGAATTTTTTATTCTTCCTTCCAGAAACTATTTCACGCGATCATGAACAAAGGAGTATTCCGCCCAAAAAATACCTCCCTGCAAAACTATGCCCGTAACCACTAGTATTCAGCCAGCTCTACCTGCACACGCCGCAAGCGAACACCATTTTTCCTACCTGCCTGACATGCAACAGCTTGTCCTGCAGGGATTATTTGCCTGGTTTGGCATGCTCATGGGTTCCTGGGCATCGCGCATTCCCGCACTCACTCAACATCTGCACATGTCTCATACACAATTATCCCTGGTGCTACTGTGTGCAGGTCTGGGGGCCGTGCTGTCCATAATGCTGTCGGGATACTGGTTAAGCCGTTTCAGCAGCACCGGCATCTTGCGCACAGGAAGCGCTGCCCTGCTGAGCTCGCTGATGGCCATAGGCGCAATGCCCACGGTGCCCTGGTTAATGTTGGCCGTGTTCATGCTGGGCATTGCAGCCAGCCTGCTCGATGTCGCACTGAATACCGTAGCTACGCAGGAAGAACATAGTAAGGGACTGCCCATCTTATCCAGACTGCATGCCTGTGCCTGCGCCGGGGGGCTGGCCGGTATCACGCTAGGCAGCCTGATGGCATGGATGGACATTTCGCCTTTGCTGCATTTCAGTCTGATCGCACTGCCCATGCTGTACCTATTACCTGCCTGGATCAGAAAGCTAAAACAAGTCCGGCAAGTAAGCCGACCAAAAACATCCTCTAGGCTCGGCCAGGGGAGCCTGTCATGGCTAGGCGCACTGGGTTTTATGGGCGCTATTGCCGAGGGCAGTATCGCTGGCTGGAGCGGGATTTTCATGAAAGAACAGTACGGTACAGGCGAGGGTTTTGCACCAATGGCTTTGCTGGTCTTCTCAGTGATGATGCTGCTGGCCCGTCTGCAGGGTGATCAGCTTAAAAATATCTACGGTGCACAAAAGCTGGTTTGTTGTGGTGGACTGATGGCGTCTGCCGGCATGTTCGTTGCGAGTTTCTCAGCGAATCAATATCTGGCGCTCGCCGGCTTCGCTTTGACAGGACTCGGACTGGCGCTGTTATGTCCCTTCATCTTCAGTGCTGCCGGCAATCAAGGTACAGCCGCGCTCTCCAGCCTGGCCATCATGAGTTATGGGGGTGGCCTGATGGGACCGCCCCTGCTGGGCACGATTGCGCAAACACTGGGCTTACAAGCCGTTATGGTTCTGACAGGCACGCTGATGCTAGGGATTGCATTGGCAAGCCTGCACACGCGATGGAATCTCGGGCTCAATGCGATCGCTGCGACCGATGAGAGGATGGTTTTGAAGTCAAATGAGTGCTTTCAATCCGCGTGACACCTCCGGCTGAGGTGGTCGGATCACTGGCAGGAAAACTCAGGTCGATAGCGTCATCAAGCATGTCCTGCTGACGCTGCTCCGGATTCTCGGCATGCAAATGACGCTCAAAAATATCTCTGGAGGATGCGTGCTCAGAATCGACATCTTTAGGAGTGACCGACAGGGAAGTCTCGCCCGAGGAGCAATGCTCAGCCGCCTCTGCCTGCTTTTCATGAGGCACACAATAATTCGGGGACTCAGTCGGTAATGTCTGCGCCAGCTCTGATTTAGACTGCTCTTTCTCTTTGTCACCGGATTCGAGATCCTTGCCTGAATTTGCACCCGAAATCTGTACTTTTTCGGACGTTTGGGCCGTCTGAGAGCCTGTTTTGTTTCGTTCCATGAAACGCCTCCAAAGTAGCGGCAAGCCTCGCAGGGCATTGCCGATCAGTCTAGGACGTCAGAGGTACATGAAAGTTTCAAATAGAGTGCGATTCAAACAAAGCACTACTGTCCAACCTGGATATATCCGGCACACCTAATAATGCAAGCGTCAGGTCGATTTCTTTTTGCAGCAGCGTGATCGCTTTTTCAACCCCTGCCTGCCCACCCGCAGCCAGACCATAGAGACCGACACGACCGACGATGCAGGCTGATGCCCCCAGCGCCATCGCTTTCACCACATCACTGCCACGCCGTATGCCTCCATCCATCAAGACCGGTATTTTTCCCTGCAATGCCTCAGCAATCGCAGGCAGCGCCGCTATGCCTGAAGGAGCGCCATCGAGCTGACGGCCACCATGATTCGACACAATCACGGCATCCGCACCATGCGCAGCGGCACGCACCGCATCATCGGCACGCAAGATACCTTTAATAATCAGTTTGCCTTGCCACTGAGCACGAAACCAGTCCAGATCTTTCCAGCTGACCGAGGCATCAAAGGATTTTCCGACCTGCTCTGCCAGTGTTGTCAGCGCTCTGGGGGGTGCATTCGGACTATCCAGATTGCCAAAGCCGAAGCGCGGCCCATGCGCCAGACGCCATAACCAGCCCAGCTTGCTGGCGTAATCAAAAATATTATCCAGACCAATGCGCGGAGGGATGGTGAATCCTGTGCGTGCATCGCGTTCACGCGCCCCTGGCACCGGCAAATCCACCGTCAATACCATCACAGGGCAGCCAGCATCACGTGCTCTGTCTATCAGTGACTGCGTCAAACCGCGATCTTTTTGCACATACAACTGGAACCAGTGATCAGGACGGCCCTCATTGGCAATCTGTTCAATGCTGGCATTCGAGGTGGTCGACTGACAAAAGCCCACACCTTGAGCGGCCGTGGCGCGTGCAATGCATAGATCGCCGGCTGGCCACAGCAAGCCGGCCATGCCGGTCGGCCCCAAAATCATGGGTGAAGCGAACTGCTGCCCCAGCAAGCTGATGGCCTGACGGCGCTCACTGACATCCACCAGCACTCTAGGTGCAAATCGTATACAGGCCAGATCGCTTTCGTTATGACGCAGGCTGTGCTCGTCCTGCGCCCCGCCATCAATATAAGCAAACACAGAACGCGGCAGTTTGCTACGGGCGATCTCTCTCAAGTCAGCCATATTGATGGCATTGGCGTAATACATCGATTGCTCTCCCCGATAGGTGCTCTTGGTGGCTAGGTGTGGCGCATGTCCGGGGAATATATTACCGGAACTAAATGTCTATCCCTGAAGTCACCAGCTTTTTCCATGATCTGATCAAGGCAGCTTGTGAACATGAACTTTGCGTTTGAACAAACCTCAGATTCAGGCATTTGAACAAAGCAGCGTTAACCTGATCGTATTGATTTAATTAGCGTAACGACAGCAGATGCCATTTGATGCTATGAGCGATTCCACTTTGCCTTCAGAATCAGGTGCTGAACTTCGCCGCGTTCTGGAAGATCGTTCTCTGGCCGAAGGCAAGAGCGATGGGAATTCTGTGTCAGATATCTTGCATGCCGTACGCACGCATCTGAAAATGGAAGTCGCCTTTGTTTCAGAATTCACTCATGGAAGACGCATCTTCCGCTATGTTGATTCTTCCTGGCCTAAAAATCCTGTACGGGTCGGTGAAGGTGGCCCTCTGGAGGAATCCTATTGCCAGCGCATCGTGGAAGGCCGGATGCCCGAATTATTAGCTGACGCCAGAACCAACTCGGTTGCCGCCGAATTGCCTGAAACATTTTCCCTACCTATAGGAGCACATCTGAGCGTACCTATACGGCTTTCAGACGGATCTGTGTACGGAACTTTTTGTTGTTTCAGCCGACATGCTGACATCAGCCTGAACTATCGGGATCTGAATGTCATGCGCGTCTTTGCTGAACTGGCGGGCAAAATGATAGACCGCGAGCGCCTAAGCAAGCAGCGACTCTCTTTAAGCCGGGACAGGATAGAACACGTACTGCATAGCGATGCCATGCATATTGTTTATCAGCCCATTTTTGATCTGAGTCAGGCCAGGATTGCGGGTCTGGAATCACTGTCACGCTTTGTCATGACGCCCACGCGCAGTCCTGATATCTGGTTTCAGGAGGCGCACAAGGTTGGACTCGGAGTCGATCTGGAAATGCGCGCCATCGAGCAGGCACTGCAGGTGCTGCCACAATTAAATCCTTCGATTGATCTCGCGGTCAATGCGTCTCCCGAAGTTATACTGGATCCTCGCTTTGAAGCCTTGCTGGCAAAGCAAACTTCATTAGAGCATCTGGTACTCGAAATTACTGAGCATGCCGCCGTAGAGCATTATGAGGAGATCGCAGACAAACTCAAAACCTATCGCGAACTGGGATTACAGCTTGCGGTCGATGACGCAGGTGCAGGTTACGCCAGTTTCAGACACATACTCAATCTTGAACCCGACCGCATCAAGCTCGACATGAGCCTGACACGCGATATCGACAGCGATCCGGTGCGCCGCGCGCTGACGGTAGCGCTGATCCATTTTTCATCAGAGACAGGCAGCACACTGGTGGCCGAGGGAGTGGAGACTGAGGCTGAAGCTGCTACGCTGATAGAACTGGGCATAGAAAAAGCTCAGGGCTATTTTCTCGGGCGCCCGATGACCTTTGATGAGCTACAAAAGACTGGCTGCCTGAACAATAGCAATCCGATCAAGCCGGGGGTCGCATCCTTCTCTTCATTGAATGGGCGATAAATATGTGACGATCATGCAGCGCTAGCAGACCTGGCTTGAGTCAATGGCGATGCCATTTAATCACCGTGTTCACGGCCATGACCCCGGTGGCCATTCTCATCACCATGACCACGCCCCTCACCATGCCCGCGCCCTTCACCATGACCATGTTCGTAGCCAGGACCTTGATAGCGTCCCTGATCATCATCATGCCCATAAGAGCGTTCATCACGGTAACGCCGCCCCTCGCCTGATTGCCAGCGGCCGCGATGCAATTCCCAGCCGCGCGGTCCTTCATGCCAGCCCGGCTGGGTGTAAACATAGCCAGGCCGCTCGCGCTCCCAGCGTCCAGGCACCCAGACATAGGCGTTCCCATTCCATCCCCAAAAACCTTGTATCCAGAAATACGCAGGTCTGGGTGGTGGTGGCGGTTCGTAACGTACCACCGGAGGTGGCGGCATACCCGAAGAAATGGTGACGCCCCAACTGATATTCGGTTCAGCATGCGCTGCAAGCGTGAACAGCAGGACAAAGACAGAGAATAAATGCTGAAAATAGCGTCGTTGCATAGCCAGACCCCGTGATGTAAATCAATTGCTTTCTACAAAGACACTTTATGGAAAGAAAAGTTCTGGGCTTTGATCTATTACAAATAAAAACAATAAAACCGCAATAGCTAGATTCTCAGGTCTTCGATTGATCAGTTTCATATCGTGCGAGATCGGCTTTCAAATTTTCAAGTAATTGCTTCATATGATTTTGCTCTTCAGAATCCAGCTTCGCCTGAGAAAATACAGTGGAGGTAAACAAAGGTAATAATTTTCGTAAACCATCTTTGTTTTCATCGGTGATCACATCAAAACCATTAATTGCATAAGCAGAGATAAGGCTTGTTTGTGATGAAATATCTAGCCTGGCATTTCCATCTACATCAGAACCAGCCATGATTTTTGTTAAAGCATTTTTTATTTTTTTTATATCAATCCGAACAGCTACTGAGACATCCAGATCAGATAGTTCTGAAATAATTTTTTTGTAAATAAGG
>CAIQLE010000209.1 GCA_903872555.1 uncultured bacterium | reverse complement strand
TCACAAGTCCACCTGAGATTTGTTGTAAAGAAACTTGAGTGTACGACAAGCCGAAAACTCTCGGAAATTTCCCCGACTTGTTGTGGTATCCGCCAGTCGGCTCGATATACAACACTTATGCACGTTTGGATAGTCAAGACTAGTGCACCGATAAACGGATATTCAACTCATTAAAGTTACTTATAGAAAGATTGAGAATTTATGTAAATCAACCTTTCTGGAGTCATTAATGCGTGCTGACATCCATCTTCCCACCAAGATTATTTCAACGGATTCCTCCTCGCTAGAGGAATCCCTGTCCTCCAGCGAGGAGAAAAAGAAAGAGCAGACGAACACTCAGTCATCTCCCCGGATGAACAACCCGCCCGTTGCCAGACATGGGGGAAATCCTGCCAGCAGTCAGACGATGGGTTCGGCCGAAGTAATATTGACTTCCAGCCCTCCCGCTCTGAGCCGCCGCGGAAAAGCGCAAGTGATGCCAGGTGTATGGATAAGCGAAAAACATCCTGAATTGAAATCCAGCTTGGATAAAGTGGTAAAAAATAACCCTGAATTAAAAGGTAATGCCTTAAATAACGCATACCTTAAAGAAATTAGTCTATTTTTACTTAGACATTTTGAAGAATTGAAATTTGATTCACCAGAAGACCGTTTTAATTTTTTAAAAAAAATTGCTACGAACCAGCAAAGATTGTTTGCTAAGGAATTTCATACTTTTGGAGTAACAGACGAAGCGCAAAAACTTGAATTGGCCAAATGCTGTGGTGCATACAGCATGGAGAATCTTGTAACGATTGGACTGGATAAATCAAGTCACTTAGCTCTGGCAAAATTTCTTTCCAAGGATGAGGAAGGCGCAATGACTCTGGCTTTAAGAATAGAAGAGCTGGATATACCACGCGATGAAGATCGCATCGCGCTCGCAAAAGCATGCGTTCTTAGCAATAATTTATCTATAACGGGCTATATTGATAATTTTAATATTACGGATGAATTCGTAATACTAGAACTGGCACTGACTTACTTTAAAGCCTACGATTCAGCAAGTTCAGATTATCTGGATAGATTCAAATTAACGAATTTTGAATATCAGCGTAAGGCAGTGCTGGCGGCAAGCAAATGCGTAGCATCAATCAAGAATTTTGATGAATTAATATCTTTTGTTGAACACCTTACTCCTGCTGTTGATGCCAATGATTTGCTGATAGAACTTGTCATACATTTTTCTCGCGAACCTGCTTTCGATGACGCCTCAAGAAAACTGCTACGCAGCATGCGATCAAAAGTATCTACCCCTGATGTATCACCTGCGGCGCGGGAATTTTTGAATTCAGAGCCGACATTAGCTCAATTAGCCACTGCAGCAAAATCCAAGATTCTGCCGAATGCCGCAGATCCAATTGCCGCTCTCATTGCAGCCAAGATCACTCATCGTTGCGAGCTCATTTTGAATCAACTACAAAAAGGCGAAGTAGCGCTGGACAAAATTTTCAGCGAAGAATTTATTGATAAGGCGAAAAATAAAATGCCTGGCAACTTAGACACATTGAAATGGATGAAAAGTGTCTGCTTCTTTATTCAAAAAAATAATCTGAATCAAGACGACTTACTAAAAATATTGCAACCCGCCATCAAGAAAATTGCTGTTCTCGGCGACACAAAATATTGTGACAAATTAACCAAGCATTTGCTTAGCCTGCGCCCTGATGAGCTTAGGCGCTACGCAGGAAAAGAATTAAGCGCTGTCAATCTTTTACCCATTTTACTGGATGCGCCGATTGCCACACCGGGCCTGGAAAATTATGTAGAAACACTGCCCAAAGAATTCTTTGGCAACGGAAGAAATCAAAGAAGGTTCATAGAGTGTATTTTAAATATTCAATCTTCATTGCTGCCTGTTGAAGCGATTATAAAAATTTTAAAATACAGTTTCCCGAAAACTGCTACTAGCCCAAGTACTACCCCTAGCTCAAGCCCCAGCTCTATCTCCAGCAGCAAAAAAAATAAGGCGGGCAACAAGTCGGGAGTAAAACCAAAAAGTTCAGCGGAAAAAAAGAAAGATTTGCTAAAAGAATTTAATTACAAAATGCAGAGTCTGTCGCAGATTCGCACACTGATAGAAATTGATGCGCCACTGACCAATCAACTCGCGGAGGGCAAGCTCACTTTGCCACAGGCAATTCACGATCTGGTGATTGATAACCTGAATATCAAACCATCTGAATATGCAAAATTTCAAGCACTGTTTGAAAGCTACCGTGATCCGGTCACTATCATCACGTATCTGGGAAGTATCCGTTACAACCCTGCGATAAAAACACTGCAGACATTTGTACGCGCCTTGCTAGAGGATCGTTATCCTGCCTGCCGTTATGAAAATGATCCTTTGCTTGAAAGCCTTGGCAAAGCGAAACTCGACCTCTGGAAAACTAACGTCACACAGCCCTTCATCAGTAAGGAAAAATCAAGAATTAATTGGAATCTGGTTTTTACTGATCATCATGAAGATGTCGTGCGCATGGGCACTGATGTCAAGGGAAGCTGTCAGCGTGTCGATGGAGAATCTAGGCTGAATCGGGGCCTGATGGGCACCACGATGGATGGCAAACATAAAATCTGCGTGATAAAAAATGAAGAAGGTGTGATCGTCGGACGTGCTGTTCTAAGGCTAATGTCTATGGTTGACCCGAATCAATCTTTGCAGCCCTGTCTGATGCTGGAAAAAATTTATCCGACGGACCTGGATGAAGAAGAAACAACTCAGCTCGTTAATTTTGCGAAAGACCAGGCAGAAAGAATGGATTTGGGTCTGTTAGTTTCCAACGATGTAGATATCGGTGCTAACGCTACGACAGCAACTCCTTGTAAGATACCCATCTACTCAGGCAAACTTGCTTATCCTGTATATTGTGATGCACTCTCAGCTTTGCTGGAAGCTGCCTATGTCATAGAAACCACCAATGACAAGCCACTGACATGGGTAAGACAGCCGCTAGTCAATCCCACTACTACCAACAGTTCATTCTCACCGATATCAAGCACCTCATCCTCTTCAGCCACCCAAACGGAAAATGTCTGAAGCCTGAAGCACATCATCTGCAGCTGGGCTGCAGATGATGTATGGCTATATGGCTATATGGAAAAGTCTGAGGCCTTGTCAGGAAAAAGCTAGTACAGTAGCGGGCTTTGCAATCCTGATTTTAAGCATGATGTCTCAGCGCCCAAAGAGTATCCGCAAGCAGCCTGTGCAGCGCAAACCCAAATTCACCCCCATCACGCTCTCGGAACACGACGGCGTGCGTTACCTGCATTTCGGCACGGAGTGGGTGCAAGGCGCGATGCGCGTGCGCAAACCTAACTGGATAGAACTGGAATACGCGCAGCAGATGATGGCCTGGATGCTGTTCATCGATCAGCCCAGGCATATTGTTCAGCTGGGGCTGGGCACGGGCGCTCTGACCAAATTTTGTTATCAGGAATACCCAGCTTCGTGGGTGACGGCCGTCGAACTCAATCCGGCGGTGATTGATGTCTGCCGCTCCATGTTCAGCCTGCCACCGAATGACGATAAATTATCCGTCTTGCAAATGGATGCTTTGCTCTTTGTGCAAGATCTGGAAAACCGGCGCTCTGTTGATGCCATGCAGATTGATCTGTACGACGCCACGGCGCGCGGCCCGGTGCTGGACAGCCCGGAGTTCTATCAGGCCTGCGCAGCCTGCCTGAGCAAGGACGGCATAGCCACCATCAATTTATTTGGTGACCATCCCAGCTTCCAGAAAAATATACCCGCCATCTGCAGTGCCTTCGACCACGTACTGGTACTGCCCGAAGTGCATGAGGGCAATCGGGTCGTCATTGCGTTTAAATCTGAACCCGATTTCGATTTCGCCGATCTGTATCAGCGTGCTGCTGTGATTCGCGACATCACCAAGCTGCCGGCAAAATCATGGGTGGATGGTATCAAGTCGGCACTGATCTGAGTGGCTGCCTGATAGCTGTCTTATAGCTGCCTATTCGCTGTTTGCTCCATCACTGCTAAACAAGCTCAAAGATCACTGGCAGGAAGGTCCCGGGTTTAAGGGATTTCAAGACTGGCCAGCAAATCCGCTACCGTTGGCCAGTTCAGCCGCACGCCCAGCTCCTGCTTCATGCGCTCATTTTTCAGACGGCGTGACTCAGACATAAACGACAGCATCATGGGTGAGACCTGAGCCGCCAGTTGTGCACGCGGCAGGCGCGGCGGATACGGCAGCCCGAATGTGTCGGCTACCTGCTCAAAATACGCGCCCATCTTCAGATCGGAGTCATCCACCGTGTGATACACGCGCTGGGGTGCGGAGCGGAAGATGGCCAGCGCAATAATTCTCGCTAGATCGTCGGCATGAATATGGTTGGTATATACATCATCGGACTCGGCCAGCGCCGGTGTGCCCTGACGCAGCCTGTCGACCGGGAGCCTGTCGGCGGCATAGATGCCGGGCACTCGCAAGATGGAAAGCCGTGACTGCGCCTGCCTGGCCCAGCGTCTGAGAACCTGTTCGGCATCGGCACGCCGCCATGCGCGGGCATTCGTGGGCGCAATCGGGCGCGTCTCGTCAAATAAAGCGCCGCCACAATCGCCGTAGACACCGGTGGTGCTGACATAAACCAGGCTGCCGTGTCGGGGTAAAATGGCGCACAAATGACGGGTGCGACGGTCAAGTTTGCCTTCGGAAGGCGGCGGTGCCAAATGAATAACGGTGCTCGCCAGTCCTTGCAGTCGGTGCAGACTGTCCGGCACATCCAGATCGGCGACGACAGGCGTAACGCCGGCCTCGCGCAATTCGGGCACACGCCCGGGCTGACGGGTCACGGCAAAGATACGGAAGCGGTCACGCAAGAGCGGCAGCAAACGCATGCCAACGTCGCCGCAGCCGATCAGCAAAAGGCGCGGTCTACCCATATCATTCACTAAATTTTTTTTCATTCGCGAGATTGTATGACGTTCCAGGTAAGCCTTACTCCCAGTGGTCACCAGTTTAACTGCGAAGACGATGAATCCATTCTGGCCGCGGCCATTCGTGC
>CAIQLE010000208.1 GCA_903872555.1 uncultured bacterium | reverse complement strand
ATGTAGTTATTGAATTCACGCGCCTGACCTGTCTTGTCACGCAATTTATATTGCACGCTGGGACCGACATTCTTCAGGTCTTTGGTTTTTTTGGTATTCGCTGCCGAGCCCAGCTTCTTGTCCAGACTGGTAGAGAATGGTTCATTGAAATTTTTATTGGCATTGACCGCACGTACATCCTGTCCATTGGCTGCGGTGTTTTCGACATTGAATGGCCGGAAGCCAGACCACTCTATCGTGTATTCACTGCCCGCACTGCCTTGCAAAGGTGTAGACCGGCCAACCTCACCCTCGAGTGCAAACGGCGCATTGTTTGCGCCCTGCATGGCATAGCCAAGCAATCGCAGGTGACTGCCACCATCTTCGAAACTGGACTGATAGACCGATAGTCCTTTGTAGATCAGTGGCTCATTGACTTTGATCGTGGCCGGAAAACTTTTACCTGTTTCATGATCAGTGACGATGACATGACTAGCAAACAGCTTGGGCATACCCGTGGAATAAAAATCAACGATGAATTTTTCCAGCTGTATCGTGAAAGGCAGTTCCTGAATCATCACGCCTTCGCCGGAAGGGATAATGGCGGTATTGCTGCTGGCACCTTCGGGTATGAGCGTATTGCCACGAAACGTAGGATTGCCCAGACCGAGCCGGTGACGCTCAGGTATATCAGCAATGATGCCATTGCCCATGAAGGGCTCTTTGTTGAACAGCCATTGCTGCGCGCGTATGGGCAGATTCGAATCCAGCAGACCACCGATACAAATAATCACGATGGCGGCATGCGCAAAAATATAGCCCAGCTTATTGGCTGCACCCTGCTTGGCCGTCAGCAAAATAGCGCCTTCTTTTTGCACCAGTTTGACCTGATAACCTTCAGCGACAACGCGACGCTGAGCCTGTTGCGCCACTTGCGCGACATCGGCAGTGGCACTCCATTCCATATGATGATGAAAATTACGCAGCGACTGCTCACGCACATTTTCGCGCCAGCTCTGCATGTCTTTGATCATCTTGGGCGCATTGCGAATAATGCAGAGCGAAGTCGATGTCACCAGAAAGCCCATGATCAGCAGGAACCACCAGGCTGAATACACAGAATACACAGAGAAGCGCGCAAAGACTTCAAACCAGAAAGGCCCGAATTGATTCACGTAATTCGGCATGGGTTCATTTTGCGACACCACGGTGCCAATCACCGATGAGATCGCAATGATGCTCAAAAGGCTGATGGCGAAACGCATAGAAGAAATCAGTTCGATGACGTCTGCCACCCATGGTCGACGGGTGCGCATGACGATGCCTTCGGTGCTGATGCCGGCAGATGTTTCGGTGTGTGATTCAGTGCTGATATTCATGGATCAAGTCTTGACAGTTTGTTCACGCAAACCCAAAAAAACAAAAGGGGCGGCTCATGAGCCACCCCTGCACATCGAATGTCGCTGCTCTGTGAAAGGGTTACAGAGCCAGCGTTTGCGCCTTATTTCAGGCCAGCGATGTAATCGGCAACGGCTTGAATTTCATCATCCGAGAGACGCTTGGCGATAGCCGTCATCTGAGCCGAATTACTGCGGGTACCGGCGCGGAAGTTCGTCAGCTGCGCCACAGCGTAGTCCTGATGCTGACCGGCGAGACGGGCGAATTGCGCAGGAATACCTGCACCGTTAGGACTATGGCAGCCGGCACAGGCAGGCACGTTCTTGGCCGCGATGCCGCCACGGTAGATCTTCTTGCCGAACTCGACTGTGTTCTTGTTTTTGGCTGCGCCCGGTGCTGGCTTTTGCTGCTCCAGATAAGCCGCCAGATTACGGATGTCCTCGTCACTGAGTGCTTTAGCAATCGCGGTCATGACCGCATTGTTGCGGTTCGGGCCTTTAAAGTCATGCAGCTGCTTCTGCAAATAAGCTTCATGCTGACCGGCCAGCTTGGGGTTTTGTGTGATGCTCGAATTGCCGGCAGCGCCGTGGCAGGCGACACAGGCCAGCACACCGCGCGCGGCATCGCCGTTCGCAAATAAGCTTGAACCTTTGGCAGGATCGGCAGCAGCCGGCGCCTTGTCCTCATTGGCCCAAACCTGGGTCGAGGCAGCTACTGCTGCGATGGAGACGAATTTCACGAATAGCGAGAGAGCTCGATTCATACAAACACCCGGAGAATTATGGTTGGTTTACGCTCAAATACAGCGGGGCATTGTACTACAATGGCAGCCTGTTTCTGCCGCCGCTCCCTTGAATCCCCCTCTTTTGGTTACCTATGTCCGCCCTCTGGCAAGCCCGCTTTTTCACGACCGCCAACCGCCTTGCGGATTTGCCAAAATACCAAGTGCCCGAAATCGCATTTGCCGGCCGCTCCAATGCAGGTAAATCCACGGCCATCAACTTGCTGTGCAATCAAAAGAAGCTGGCCTTTGCCTCGAAAACCCCGGGCCGTACTCAGCACATCAATTTTTTCTCCATAGGCGGCGCCCACGTCGGGCAGCACCGTAAGGATGAAACCCGGGTCGATGAGATTCGTGCCTTCATGGTCGATCTGCCGGGTTATGGCTATGCTGAAGTCTCAGGCACGGCGAAAGACCACTGGCAGCAGCTGCTGGGTCACTATGTCCAGATCCGTGAACAGTTGGTGGCGCTGGTCTTAATCATGGATGCGCGACGCCCTTTCACCGAGCTGGACATTGAAATGCTGGAGTGGTTCGCTCCCACCGGCAAGCCCGTCCATTGTTTACTCAGCAAGGCGGACAAACTCAACCGCAGCGAGTCAACCAATGCGCTGCGACTGGCCAGTACCATACTGGGAAGCTATGCTGACGAATCAGGGACACCACTGCCATTCTCCGTGCAATTGTTTTCAGCACTCAAGCGTAGCGGTCTGGAAGAAGCGGATATCAAAATCAGGGAACTTCTGGGATTGAATCAGCCGCCGGCCGCAGCGCAAGAACCTGCATAAAAAAACCCTGGAGAAGGGGAAGGTCTCCAGGGTTTAACGCTGTCTCGTATTGAAACGAGACAGCCCCGCTCAGGGAGGAGAAGCGGGAGGTGAGTCATCACCCGTTAGTGTGAGAGCCTCCGGCGTCGAAAGGTTCAGCTTAAATTTTAAGCAATGTGCTGGTGTATTTTCTTGCCTTTATCGCTGCTAAAGGCCCTGCGCATGGCGCTTTGAAAGTATCCCCGTGTTTGCAGTAAGCTATACATTATTCCATGTGCGTTACTGTATGCACTGAAATAATTATCCTGCCTGATTCAATATATATTCCGTTTTGATTTTTACATAGCAGACCCATATGGCCATCAATCTCCACCCTTCATTCCCAGCCCTGCGTATGCGTCGCATGCGTAAAGACAGTTTTTCCCGCGCACTGATGCGTGAGAATGTGATCACTGCATCAGACCTGATCTATCCTGTCTTTATCCTCGACGGCAAGAACCGCCGCGAGGCGGTTGCCTCGATGCCGAATGTTGAAAGACTGTCGCTGGATCTGCTGCTGCCCGTGGCTGAAGAGTGTGTCGCCCTCGGGATACCGGTCATGGCTTTGTTCCCGGTGATTGATACCTCACTGAAGACGGCGGATGGTATAGAAGCCACCAATCCTACCGGTCTGGTGCCAAGCGTGGTGCGCGAACTGAAAAAACATTGTCCTGAACTCGGCATCCTGACCGATGTGGCGCTGGACCCTTACACCAGCCACGGACAGGACGGCGTTCTGAATGCCGAGGGCTATGTACTGAATGATGAGACCACGCGCTTGCTGGCGCAGCAGGCACTGGTTCAGGCGGAAGCAGGCGTCGACATCGTTGCACCATCCGACATGATGGATGGCCGTATCGGAGCCATTCGCATAGCACTGGAAAATGCACATCATATTCATACGCGCATCATGGCGTATTCAGCCAAGTATGCCTCTGCATTTTATGGTCCTTTCCGCGATGCAGTCGGTTCAGCTGCCAATCTGGGTAAGGGCAGCAAATCAACTTATCAGATGGACCCTGCCAACAGCGATGAAGCATTGCGTGAGGTGGCACTGGATCTGGCAGAAGGCGCCGACATGGTGATGGTCAAACCCGGCATGCCGTATCTGGATATTGTTCGTCGCGTAAAAGACGAATTCAAGGTGCCGACCTTTGCCTATCAGGTCAGTGGCGAATACGCGATGATCAAAGCCGCTGCGCAGAACGGCTGGCTCGATCATGACAAAACCATGCTGGAAGCGATGCTGGCTTTTAAGCGCGCTGGTGCTGATGGCGTCCTGACTTATTTTGCGCGCGACATAGCCAGATTGCTGAAATAAAGTTCCGTTTGGTTGTTCGTTGTTCGAACTTATCCTCGTTAAACGTCACCTAATTTGAAGACAGCCATTTTCCGTGGCGTAACTGTTACTTCGATAAATCAGGTTCAGACGTTTAATGCGGAAGCCATGAAATTACCTCCCATTATTGGCCAGCGATCACTCAAACCCGAAACAAACTTTGGGCTGAATTCAGATGTGATCGTGGCCCATAAGCAAAAGCTCTACACACCCGGCGGCAAAAAAGAAACGATCATTGTTCTTTCACGCGTACCGCAGTCGCAGATCAAAAGCGATAAATCTGGCGACACCAAGCGCTCCGCCAAACTAGCCGTGACGATCATGAAAGACCGGCTTGAGAAACGCGGCCTGCCACCAGCATCCATAGACCGCCTGATGCAGAATATGTATGCCAAGGCCGTAGGGAAAATGGAAGTAGATAAAAATGCCTTAGATAGCCGGGCACTGGATGCCCTGCTTCAGGCCGGCAAATTAAACTCTGGCAAAGTGCGTTTCGCCAAGGAGAACCAGCAGATACCGGATAAGCCTATACCAAGTGCTCCCATGCCCAAGGAGATTGTTTTGCCAGAACTGCCGGATATGGATTGAATATTTAACGCAAAAACAAACGCCCGCAACTGCGGGCGTCTGACCAAGAGATGAAACTT
>CAIQLE010000207.1 GCA_903872555.1 uncultured bacterium | reverse complement strand
GCCCATATACCTGGCGGGATTTGTTTCAATAAACTCTTGTCTTTATCATCCATTACATTAGACAAAAAAAATGCCTGACTAAATATTCAGTCAGGCATTGTAATGCGAAGCGGGGGTATGTCCCCGCAGACGGATTACTGTTTTACGGCTTCAAGCGAGATGTCGATGCGGACTTCATCGCCCACGTAAGGAGCGTACTTGCCCATGTTGAAGTCGGTGCGCTTGATGGTGGTGTAGGCGTTCGCGCCGATAGCGTCTTTCTTTTGCATAGGATGTTGCATCGCCAGGAAGGAAGTCACGGTCAGAGTGACGGGTTTGGTGATGCCCTTGAGGGTCAGATCGCCCTTGATCTTTACAGGCTTGTCACCTTTGAAGATCACTTTGGTTGACTTGAAAGTCGCGCTTGGGAACTGTTTGGTATCCAGAAAATCTTCAGCCTGAATATGTTCATTGAACAGATCGGTGCCTGTGTCGACCGAAGTGGTATCGATCGTGATATCGACTTCACCGGTTTTAGCGGCTTTATCGTAGACGACTTTGCCGGAGTTCTTGTTGAAGCGCGACAACTGGGTCGAATAGCCGAGGTGGCTGTACGAGAAACGTGCAAACGTGTGGAAATTATCAACCGTAAAATTTTCTGCTTCGGCAAACGCCGGTGCATTGACGGCGGCGGCCAGGATGAGAGCGGTTGTGATTTTGCTGATTGTTTTCAAGGGAATACTCCTTCTGTGGGATGGTGGATATTATTTAACTGCACTTGCGGTCATGCGAAATTTGACGACGACTTCGTTGGCAACAATGTCAAACTTGGACCACGAACCCTCACCGATGCTGAAGTCGCCACGACGTATCGTGAAATTGCCTTCAAAGACGCCATTCTTTCCTTGTGCTGCATAGGTGAGAGGAATCACGATCTCATGTGACTGACCTTTGATGCTGAGTTTGCCGCTGACTTCATAGCGGTTGTTGCCTAGCGATTTCACGCTGCCGGATACAAAGCTTGCGGTCGGAAATACTTTGGTGTTGAACCAGGCTTTGCCAGCGACTTCATCATCAGCTTCGCCCGAACCTGCGTCGATACTGCCCAGTTCAATGTCAAAACTCGCTTTGGCTTTTGCCGGCTGCTCAGGATCGAAACTGATCTGGCTGTTAAAGCGCTTGAATTTGCCATCCATCGCAACACCCATTTGTTTATAGGTAAATGCGACGTTGCTTTGTTTTGCCTGAATTTGGGTGTATTCGACACCCTGTGCTGAGGACACAGCAAACATAAGAAAAATTAGCGGACTAATTTTGAAAAATAGTTTCATGTTCAATTCTCTGTTCCTGTCTGTGCAGATTCTTTTGTTCGTTTCGGTAGCATGCGCATGAGTACATCATCTTTATCGACGAAATGATGCTTGATTGCTGCGACGATATGTGCAGCCAATATCATCATCAATACCCAGCTCAGTGATTCATGTACTTCCTTTAAATAATCTCCCATGACCTTATCTTTAGGTATTAGATCGGGTATCGGCAAAATGCCAAACCAGACGGTCTGATAGCCTTTTGCCGAGCTCATCAGCCAGCCAGATAAGGGCAGCGCGACCATCAGGACATACAGGGCGATATGCGCCAGATGAGACGTCAGTCGGACCATTTTCGACATATGCTCAGGCAGTGCCGGCGGACGATGGCTGATGCGCCATGCTAGTCGTGGCAAGAGCAGCACAAACAAAGTCACACCTGCCCATTTATGCCAAGAATAGAGCTTCAGTTTTTCTGGTGAGAGCGGCAGATCAGCCATGTATAAGCCGAGTGCCAGCAATCCAAAAATCATCAAAGCCATCAGCCAGTGCAAACTTTTTGCTGTGCCTGTGTAATGCGTTTGTTCGTTCATAAATTCTGTTCCTTAATGTTGCGGCGTGAAAGCATAAGCATCCATGGCCAGCACATAGTCACTGATGCCTGTATGAATGCGTTCAATCGCAGGATCTTTGCCGGCGGCTCCCAAAGCGACATACAGAGGTTGCAAATGTTCATCGCTGGGGTGCGCGCGTGCTGCATCAGGTGCCTGCTGACGATAGTCCATCAGTGCTTCAAGATCATGACTTTGCAGCTTGTCTTTGAGCCATTCAGGAAAATCCCGTACATAGCTTGGCACTTGTCCGCCGTTTTGACGAGCAATCATGTAATCGCGCAGATTGTGGGTGATGTTGCCTGAGCCGATCACCAAAAAACCGCGCCCTACTAAAGGTGCTAATGCCTGGCCTAGTCGATAAGCGCCCTCAACTCCATCGCTACTTTGGACTGAGAGTGGAATAACCGGCACGTCGGCATCCGGATACATCAGGCGCAAGGGAATCCATGCGCCATGGTCCAGTCCCTGAGAGGGGGTCTCACTCAC
The DNA here is from genome assembly GCA_903872555.1 of uncultured bacterium. GTDB lineage: Bacteria > Pseudomonadota > Gammaproteobacteria > Burkholderiales > Burkholderiaceae_D > Pernthalerella. The sequence continues at coordinate 11,513 of CAIQLE010000207.1, read as the reverse complement.
CTTCAGTCCCGCAGCCTCAATCGCAGCCATGACCTCATGGGCCGCCTCCGGGCAACCGGTGGCCGGGTAGTGGAGTTGATACAGCTCTTCCGGAAATCCATAAAAATCATGAACCGTCGAAGGACGCTCGGCACTGCCAACTGCCGGTGTCGCGGTATCCCAGTGGGGGCTGACAATGATGACAGCGCGTGGTCGCGGCAGACCCAGAGCAGCGTGGGCCATGGCTGCGCCGGCAGCACCCGGGCGTAGCGCAAAGGTCGGCGCACCGTGGGGGACAAACAGGGTTGGCAGGCTAGTGTTCATGGTGGTTTCCTTGGTTCGAGGCTGTAATGTAAGCGAGCAGATTGATTTGAAATAGGGGACAATCTGCAAATATTTATTGCTCTGGACGCAACAATGGATAGATTGAATGCCATGCATGTCTTTGTTCGGGTGGCCGAATTAAGTAGTTTTTCGGCGGTAGCCCAGCAACTGGGGGTGGCGCGCTCGGTGGTAACGCGGCAGATCGCAGCATTGGAGGAGCATCTGGGCGTGAAGCTGATGGTACGCAGCACCAGGCGGCTGACGCTGACCTCAGCTGGTGCTGCCTATCTGGAGAAATGCCGGGTCATACTGAATCTGGTCGAAGCAGCCGAGATCGGTGTGGCTGAGCAGCGGCAACATCCACGCGGCACGATACGCGTCAGCCTGCCACTGTCTTTCGGCCTCAAGCGCATGGTGCCCTTATTACTGGATTTTGCTCGCAGCTATGCCGAGGTGAATCTTGAGATGGACTATTCCGACCGCCGCGTCAATCTGATCGAAGAGGGCGTAGATCTGGCCATACGCATCACGAGCCGTCTTGGGCCTACGGAAGTTGCGCGCAAGATAGGCTCAATTCACATGCATACCGTAGCTGCCCCCGACTATCTGGCGCGCTTTGGTACTCCGCGTCATCCGTCTGAACTCGCACAACATGAGTGTCTGGGCTATACGCTGGTGGGTACCCAGCCTGCCTGGACTTTTCAGGTGGATGGTGTGTGGCAGACCTTTGCTTTTCAGGCGCGTATCAGTGCTAACAATGGTGAGGCCCTGACGGAAGCGGCAGCGCAGGGTCTGGGGATTGCAGTGCAGCCGGATTTTATTCTGCAGCCTTATCTTGCTGACGGGCGGGTCAAGCCCATACTCGAGACTTTCCCAACGCCTGAGCTAGGTATCTACGCCATGTTGCCCAGCAACCGACAGGTGCCGCACAGGGTGAGGGTGCTGATTGAATTTCTGGCAGAGCGTATGGGCGGGATTAGCTGAGCTCAGCATAGTGATTCAAACATACATCGAATGCTTCAGACAAAAAGCAGCGGCTGAGGAAATGGGCGACAAGTGATGCAAAACAGATTGACCACCCCTCTGATTTATCGCGGCGGCGGCGGTGGTGGCGAGGGTGGTAAAGGTGATGGGCTGCCAGTGACCGGCCGCGAGTCCATGAACATACCCTGAGGTACCGGCACCTTATGTCCGGCACCATACATGCACTGTATGTAGGCATTGTCGTACATGGCTTGACCCTGATGTCTTTCCTGATAGCCTGTGCTGCTGCCTGACATACTGCCTATCAGCAGTCCGGTTCCTGCGCCAACGGCAGCGCCTTGTCGTCCACCAAAGGCCGCTCCTGCTGCCGCACCAATCGCCGTGCCTGCGATGCCACTGGCCACTGCACTATCTTGTCCGGCTTTGCCAGGCGTTTTGCCACCTACCTGATTCAGTGCATAGGTCCGGCAGTAAGCTTCATCTCTGGAAAATTCATCGAAAGACTTGCCCGTACCCGGCATCACCAACACACTCGGTCCTACGGGCGCGGTCGCGCATCCGGTTAAGAGTGCAGTGCCTAGGAATAGACTGCCGAGATAAAATTTATTCATGATTAAGGCCTCGGGTTAGGCGGTGGTACAGGCGACACTCTTTGCCAGGCTTCGGGACAGGCTGTGGTGTAGGGATAATACATTTTGGACGAAGCGCAGTAGTACCAATCAGAGGATGTTTGCGTTGCGTTGACCTCAGCCTGAGAAGGTGGATTTTTCTCTATATAAACCGGTGGCTGCTGCTGAATGATCAGTGGCGTCTGCGGGTAATAAACTGAAGGGGGGTAGTAGTAAGGCGGCGGGTAGTAATAACCGGGCCCCACATACACACCAAAACCAACTCGCCCATGATAGTGAGGGTGGGCAAAACTTGGCGCAGCCATCAGCAAGGCCAATGAAAAAAATGCTAGTTTGATTTGAGACATGTTCGGACATAACAAGGACTGTGAGAAGTCATCTTATAGGTAATCCGTGCATATCAGCATGCATAAAAGTGTTAGCAATGGTAACAAGTCCATTTGTCCGAACGCTGTATTACAAGCGTTCAATTGCTTGCTGCAGCAACCTGCCATCCTCCTCCCAAGGCCTGAATCAATCCAAGACTGGCAATCTGCCGGTTTGACTGTGTCAGAACCAGGGCGCGCCGGGCATTCAGTGCCGTGGTCTGTGCAAGCACTACATCGAGAAATCCGAGCTGGCCTGCGCGGTAGCGATTCAGGACTTGCTGCTCCGCCTGATCGGCTGCTTGCGAAGCTGCGATCAATAAGTTTTCCTGTTCAGCCAGCACCCGGGCGGCGATCAACTGATCTTCCACACCCTGAAACGCAGAGAGCACAGTTTGTCGGTAGCGGGCGACGGTTTCTTCATAGGCAGCCTCGGCACCGGCCACACGATTGCGCACCAGCCCTGCATTGAAGACTGATTGTGTGAGCGACACGCCTATGGACCACAGGCTGGAAGGATTTGAAAACAAGCTACTGACACCGGATGCGCTTGCACCTGTACTCGCGCCCAGAGAAATGGTGGGGTAATACGCAGAGCGGGCAATACCTATCAATTCATTCGCAGCAGCCATGCGTCTTTCTGCGGCTGCAATATCAGGTCGGCGCTGCAGTAATTCAGAAGGAATCATCAGCGGCACTTCAGGTGCGGCAGATTTCCAGTCAGCTTGCGTCAATGAAAAAGTCGCGGGAGTTTCACCCAGCAAGACAGCGATCGCATGTTCAAGTTGTGCACGCTGTCTTTGCAAACCAGCTTCTTCCGACTGTGCATTGGCAAGCTGTGTGCGTGCTTGCAATACATCGGTTTTAGGCGCCACACCAGCGTTATAGCGATTTTCTGTAATTTGCAGAACACGCTGGTAATCGATGATGGTGGCAGAAAGGAGTCTGCGCTGCGCATCGGTCTGGCGCAGCAATAAATAATTACTGACTAATTCTCCCTGAGCAGACAAGGTCGCTGTAGCTAAGTCACCTGCACTGGCTTGTGCGCTCGCTGTAGCATTCGTTACTGAGCGTTGCAATCTGCCCCAGACATCCGGTTCCCAGGTCGAGCCCAGACTGAATTGCACATTCTGGCTGGATGCCTGACTGTTTGCCTGTTTGGCCGCACTTGTGATGGACACAGCAGGAAACAATGCAGCGCGCTGTTGTCCGGCCAGTGCGCGTGCCTGCGCGTAAGCAGCAAGGGCCGCAGCCACATTCTGATTCGAGACGGAGACGCGTTCAGTCAGCGTATCCAGCGTGGGATCGCCAAACAGCTTCCACCATTGTTCTCGTGCCAGCGCATCCGCCGGAGCTGCTGCAATCCAGCCGGGCGCTTCTTTGAAATGATCGCTAATAGCGACAGGCGGGCGCTGATATGTCGGGCCGATGGCACATCCCGACTGAAGCAAGATCAGAGCGGTGATGCTGGTGAGCGATAGTAATTTTTTAGGGGCGTTCATGTCGTCAAATTGGGAAAATCAGGTTCAGCAAGCATCATTCATTCAGATGATGGTGTGGCTTGTTTATTCGGTTTGCGATTGCGCCAGCGGTCGATCGCCACATACACCACCGGCGTTGTCAGCAAGGTGAGAAACTGACTGGCAAACAGTCCGCCCACAATGGCAACACCCAGCGGCTGGCGTAATTCCGAGCCTTCACCGAATCCTATCGCAAGTGGCAATGCACCCAGAGCAGCGGCAGCGGTCGTCATCAAGATGGGACGCAAGCGCATCAGACAAGCTTCACGTACAGCCTCGACAGATGACAGCCCGCGTGAGCGCTGCGCCTCGAGTGCGACATCGATAATCAGGATGGCATTTTTCTTGACGATACCTATCAAGAGAAAAATGCCAATCAGAGCGATGACGGAGAATTCCATATCAAACAGCATCAACGCAATGACAGCACCGAAACCGGCAGAAGGCAAGGTCGACAATACCGTCAGCGGATGCGCCAGACTTTCATACAGTATGCCCAGCACAAGGTAGATGACAACGATGGCAGCCACAATCAGCAGCGGTTGCTGACCCTGCGATTCCTGAAAGGCCTTGGCGGTTCCCTGAAAACTGCCGCGCACATTAGCAGGTAGCGCAATCGATGCCTCGGCCATTTTTACTGCAGACTCTGCCTCGGACATGGAGCGGCCGGGAGCAAGATTAAAGGAAATCGTGCCTGCAAGTTCGGCATCTTGATGACTGATGGTGGCGGCCGTTGCACGGTCACTGAAGTGTGCAAAGGCAGATAAAGGCACCATGGTGGCAGGTGTTGTGCTGAGCACCTGACCACTGGATATATCGCGCAGACCGGGATTGGATTGCAATCCTGTGACCAGGGTTTTGGCGGGCACATAGATATCCGATAGCGACTGAGGACTGAGTGCATATTCAGGACTGACTTCCATGATCACATGATATTGATTCAGTTCGCCATAGAGTGCGGCAACCTGTCTTTGACCGAAAGCATTGTAGAGCGCGTTATTAATATCGCGCGCAGTGACACCCAGCCGGGCTGCTGCATCTCTGTCGATATCGACGAAAGTTTCCACACCATTTTGTTGCAGGTCGGTGTCAATATCCACCAGTGCAGAATTGCGCTTGAGGGCTTCAGTCAGTTTGCCCGACCATATTCTCAAATCAGACAAGTTGTCACTTTTGAGCGTGTATTGAATAGTATTTGCATCGCGCCGGCTGCCCATGCGCAAATCCTGTACAGGGTTGAGGAAAGCGCTGATGCCGGTGACGCGCGCAATCTTCGGACGCAGACGGGAGATCACGGCCTGACCGCTTTCCTTACGCTGCTCAATTGGCTTCAGATTAACGAAAACAAAGCCGCCTCCGGGACGGCTGCCACCAGCGAAACCAGCCACCGTATCGACCGCAGGATCTTTGCGCAATATCTCCACCAGTTGGCGAAGCTTGCCTTGCATCGCCTGAAAGGAAATACTCTGATCAGCACGAAAACCTACGTTCAGCTGGCCCGTATCCTGCTGCGGGAAAAAACCTTTGGGGATGACGCTGAAAAGAAAAATATTCAGGGCAATCACGCCCGATAAAATCAGCAGTACTATCCAGCGATGATTCAGTGCCCAATCCAGACTATTGCCATACAGGCGCTGTATATGATCGAACTGTCGTTCAAAGAAACGTGACACCTTACCCGGGGGTGTTTTTTCATGCTCAGGTTTCAGCATCCATGCACACATCATGGGTGTTGTCGTCAGAGATATGAGCAATGAGATTAAGACGGCTGCAGAAAGCGTTACTGCAAATTCCCGGAACAATCGGCCCACTTGTCCGCCCATAAATAAGAGCGGAATGAAGACAGCGATCAGCGACACACTGATGGACAGCACCGTGAAGCCCACTTCACGAGCGCCGCGCAGTGCTGCTTCAAAACGCCCCATGCCCGCTTCTATGTGACGGCTGACATTTTCCAGCACGACGATGGCATCATCGACTACAAAGCCCGTTGCAACTGTCAAAGCCATCAGGCTCAGATTGTTCAGGCTGTAGCCCAGCAGATACATCACACCAAAGGTGCCCAGCAGCGACACCACTGTAGCGACTGCCGGCACAATCGTTGCCCGTGTATTGCGCAAGAAGGCGCTGACGACCAGAATCACCAGCACCAATGAAATCAGTAAAGTGATTTCTATTTCGTGTAGGGATGAACGTATCGAGTGTGTACTGTCGGAGGCTACATGCAAATCCACATCCTGCGGCAATTCCTTGCGCAGCTCGGGCAGCAGAGCGCGGACTGCATCGACAGTTTCGATCACATTTGCACCGGGCTGTCGTGTCACCAGCACGATGACGGCAGGCTCGCCGTTGAACAGGCCCAGCGTGTGAGTATCTTCAACACTGTCGATCACATGAGCCACATCTGACAGGCGCACAGGTGCGCCATTGCGCCAGGCAATTACCAGATCACGATAAGCCGCTGCTGAAAGCGTGCTGGCTGAAGTGCCGCCATCGGAATACACCTGAAAGCGCAGACCATGGCCTTCGATCACACCCTTGGGGCGATTCGCTGCGCTGGCCTGTATCGCCGCCCGCACATCTTCCATGCTGATGCCATGACGGTTGAGTGCAAATGGCAATAACTCAACTCTCACCGCAGGTAAGGAAGCGCCGCCCAATTCCACGTCACCGACGCCGCGCACTTCCGACAGTTTTTGCTGGATCAGATTGGAAACAGATTCATAGATCTGTCCGGGTCTACGTGTCTTTGAGGTCAGCGCCAGAATGATGACGGGAGAATCGGCCGGGTTGGATTTTCTGTACGTGGGATTAGATCGCAGTGACAAAGGCAGATCGGCACGTGAAGCATTAATGGCGGCCTGTACTTCGCGCGCAGCAGCATCAATTTTTCGGTTGATATCGAATTGCAGTGTGACGCGCGCCGATCCATTGCCGCTGGTCGAGGTCATTTCATTGACGCCGGCAATAATACCTAAGCGTCGTTCCAGCGGGGAAGCCACGCTGGATGCGATGGTGGCCGGGCTGGAACCCGGCAGACTGGCATTGACTGAAATGGTGGGATAGTCGACTTGCGGCAGCGGTGAGACGGGCAGCATGAAGAAGGCGGCCACGCCGACTAGTGCTATCGCCATCGTCAGCAGCGTCGTACCTATGGGCCGCTGCACGAAGACGCGCGACAGATTCACTGTGGCTCTCCGTGCTGGGTACTGGCACCAAACCAGCGGCGGCCCAGACGATCAAAGCCCAGATAAATGACCGGTGTCGTGAACAGGGTCAGCATCTGACTCATGACCAGCCCACCAAAAATCGCCAGACCGAGTGGCCGGCGCAGCTCAGCGCCTTCGCCCCAGCCCAGCATCAGCGGTACGGCTGCAAACAAGGCCGCCAGTGTCGTCATCAGAATCGGACGGAAGCGCAGCAGTGCTGCCTGGTGTATGGCCTCGCGCGGCGATTTGTTTTGATCGCGCTCGGCAGTGATGGCGAAGTCGATCATCATGATTGCGTTTTTCTTGACGATGCCGATCAGCAGAATGATGCCGATGATGCCGATTACCCCCAGATCATGCCCGCCTATCATGAGCGCCAGCAATGCGCCTACACCGGCTGATGGCAAGGTCGATAAAATCGTCAGCGGATGTACATAACTTTCGTACAGCACGCCCAGCACAATATAGACGCAGATGATGGCAGCCAGTATCAACCAGAGCTGATTGCTCAGTGCGCCCTGAAAGGCACCCGCCGCACCCAAAAAGGTCAGAGTGACAGTCGAAGGCAGGCTGATTTCCTGCGCAGCGCTGCGTATGGCTTGCACTGCATCTCCGAGTGATGCGCCAGATGCCGTATCAAAGCCTATCGTCGTTGCAGGAAATTGCGCCACATGCGTTATCTGCAGCGGTGCCTTTTGCTCACGCACGGTGGCAATTGAAGCGAGCGTTGTGGGTTTGCCGGACCCGGTACGCAGAGGAATGTCTGCGAGTGCTTGCGGTGAACTCACCGTATCGGGCAAGGCTTCCAGAATGACACGGTATTGATTGGTCTCCGTAAAAATGGTGGACACAATGCGCTGCCCGAATGCGCTGTATAGCGCATCATCGATGGCTGCTGCAGTGATCGACAGTCGGGCGGCACTGTCACGATCCAGACTGACAGTTACAGAAGGGCCGCTTGCGCCTGCATCGGAGACTACGGTGCGTAAAGCCGTATGGCCTTCGAGCTGCTGCGCCAACAGCTCAGCCCAGCGATTCACTGTAGCGGTATCTGCACCTTCGATTGACAGGCGATATTGCGTTGGGCCGCTCTCAGCATCAATGGTCAGATCTTGTGTGGGCTGAAGATACAGCGTGATGCCGGCCACCTGCGCTGCATGCTCACGCAAGCGCTGCATGGTCTCTTGCTGGGTGCTGCTGCGTTTTTGCTTCAGGTTGATCAGCATGCTGCCCGTATGCAGCATCGTATTTTCATTGCCGCCGACACCCACTTGTGAACTGAGCGAGGACACATCCGGGTCTTGCAGAATTTCACGAGCTACGGCCTGCTGTAATTCAGACATTCTTGCGAAAGAAACTGCTTTGCTGGCTTCTATGCGCGCCTGCAGTTGGCCTGTATCCTGCACCGGGAATAAGCCTTTCGGGATCAGGATATACAGCAAAGCCGTCAGCACGAAGGTGGCGGCTGCCATGATCAGGGTCAGGCTTTGGTGTTCCAGAACGATCCGTAATCCGCGGTCATAAATATGGACCAGTTTGTCGAACTGCTGCTGTAACCAGCGGCCGCCACCTGAAGTCAGGCCTTCATTTTCAGAGCGCAGCCAGCGTGCCGACATCATAGGCACCAGGGTCAGAGAAACAAATGCAGAGATCAATATGGTGACGGCTAGTGTGACGGCGAATTCGCGGAACAGCCGACCCACCACATCACTCATGAAGAGCAGAGGAATCAATACGGCGATCAGCGACAGCGTCAGCGAAATAATCGTGAAACCAATTTCACCGGCACCACGCAGCGCAGCCTGCATGGGCTTTTCGCCGGCCTCTATATAACGTGAAATATTTTCTATCATGACGATGGCATCGTCGACCACGAAGCCTGTGGCGATCGTCAGTGCCATCAGCGTCAGATTGTTCAGGCTATAGCCCAGCAAATACATCGCACCGCAGCTGCCTATCAGTGAAATCGGTACAGCGAGACTGGCAATGATGGTGGCGCGCAGACTGTGCAGAAAAATAAAAATCACCAGAACCACGAGTACGACGGCCAGTAATAATTCAATCTCCACATGACTGACCGAGGAGCGTATACCAGTGGTGCGGTCATTCAGCACCTCGACATGCAAGGCTGAAGGTAAGCCTGCCTGCAGTTCGGGCAGACGGCTCTTGATCGCATCGACCGTCGCGATCACATTCGCCCCCGGCTGACGCTGCACATTTAGGATGATGGCGGGCTGCAGATTGGCCCAGGCAGCCAGTCTCACGTTCTCTGCGCTTTGAACCACATTCGCCACATCAGTCAGGCGAACCGGTGCGCCATTACGCCAGGCGACGATCAGCTGTTCATACTCCTGAACAGAACGCAGCTGGTCATTCGCATTGATGGAAAAATAACGCGTCGGGCCATCGAAACTTCCCTTGGCTGTATTGGCATTTGCCGTTGTGATGGCAGTACGCAAGCTGTCTAGCCCCAGACCTGCATTGGCCAGCGCGCGCATATTCGCCTGAATCCGTATGGCAGGTTTTTGTCCGCCCGATAGCGATACCAGGCCGACGCCTGTCACCTGACTGATCTTCAGTGCGAGGCGCGTGTTGGCAATGTTTTGTACTTCCGTCAGCGGTAGGCTGTCGGAAGTCAGCGCCAGTGTCAGCACCGGGGCATCGGCCGGATTGATTTTTGCGTAGATGGGCGGCGCAGGAAGGTCAGCCGGCAGGAGCATGGTGGCGGCATTGATTGCAGCCTGCACCTGCTGTTCAGCGACATCGAGTGTCATGCCCAGACTGAATTGCAGCGTCACGGTGGAAATGCCAGCCGCACTGTTCGAGCTCATGCGCTTCAAGCCCGACATTTGACCGAACTGGCGCTCCAAGGGCGCAGTGACGGTCTGGCTGATCACTTCCGGACTGGCGCCAGGGTAGAGCGTCTGTACCTGTATGGTCGGGAAATCAACTTGCGGCAATGCCGACAGCGGCAAGAAGCGCAGGGCGATCAGGCCAGAAAGCAGAATCGCCACCATCAGTAAAGTGGTGGCGACGGGCCTTTGTATGAAGGGGCGCGAAGGCGTCATTCGCCGCTCGCGTTGCGTCGGGGGCGCTTGCTTCCTTCTTCACGCTCACCGCCTGCTGCGCGTTTAGATTTATCCGTGCCGGGTAGCTTCACCTGTGCGCCATCCGTCAGGCGATCTGCGCCTTCCGTGATGACTTGCTCACCCGGTTCAACACCGGACAGGACCTGAACCTTGTCGACAGTTGAGAGGCCGATTTTCACAGGTCGCTGCGCCACCGTTTTTGCTTCTGCATTCAGCACGTAAACGAAATCACCTTCGCTGCCATGCCGGACAGCAGAAACAGGCAGAGCAGTCGCGCCATCAATCGAGCGCAAGATCACGCGCACATTCACAAACTGGTTAGGAAACAGCCCGCCTTTAGCATTGTCGAAGCGTGCTTTTGCGCGCACCGTGCCCGTTTGTGTGTCGACCTGATTATCCATAGCGAGGAAATGACCCGTGGCCAGCTGATTGGTACGAGCACGATCGAAGGCGATCACTTGCAACTTGTGTCCGCCAGCCAGTGCAGCTCGCAATTCAGGCACCTGATCTTGCGGTACCGCGAATTGCACATCGATCGGGTTTATCTGAGTGATGACGACGATACCATTGGCATCATTCGCGCTGACCAAATTACCAGCATCGACAGTACGTAAACCGATGCGACCCGAGATGGGCGCTGCGATGCGGCTGAATTCCAGATTCAGATGGGCACTGCGTTCACTGGCTTTGTCGACATTCACCGTACCTTCGAGTTGCCTGACCAGCGCTACCTGACTGTCAACATCCTGTTGTGCGATCGAGTCCTGTGACAACAAGGTGCGATAGCGTTTTTCGGTAACGCGTGCATTTTCCAGTTGCGCTTCATCGCGCTGACGCAGACCGGTTGCCTGCATCAGTGCAATTTCGAAAGGACGCGGGTCTATCGTGGCTAGCAATTGGCCGCGCTGAACGATCTGCCCTTCAGTGAACAGGACATTTTGTAAAACGCCTGATACCTGAGCGCGCACCGTTGCGGTTGCCATGGATGTGACCGTACCCAGTTCGTCCAGCGCTACCGGAAAATTGAGCTTAGCTGCAGCAGCAACTCCAACCGTCACCGGAGGGCGGCCACGCATCTTATTTTTTCCAGCTTCGCCTTGCCCCTCTTTGTTGTGTGTCACATACCAGACCACAGCGATCACGCACGCAACTATGAAAACGATGATGAGATAGGGGATATAGCTGCGGCCCGCCGTTTTTGTCTGAGCTGGCTGAGCCTGTGATTTGCGGATCAACGCATCATTGTTCGATTTATTCATCTTATTTACAGCTCATATTCTTTTAATGATGGATGTGCAGGAGGTCCGGCTTTTAAAGCTCAGACGCAGGCCTGTATTTTAGGGCTGAGTTGGGATTTCTGTTGGGATAGGGTTTTCGAGGGATTATAGCCCTGAATTTTGCTGAGACGGCATTC
>CAIQLE010000206.1 GCA_903872555.1 uncultured bacterium | reverse complement strand
CGCACTTCAGCCGGAAATAATTCTGAGAGCATGGTACCCAAGGGCCCGTAGGTAAAACCCATCAGACCCAGCCCTGTAGAAAGAAAGAGCAGTACCCACATCACATTGCCTGATTCAAACATCGGTGCCATCACCAGACCAAAGCATGCCACTGCAATTGATGCACCCATCAGGGCGTAACGTCTGCCATAGCGATCTGCAAGCAAAGCTGAAACGGGTATGGTCAATCCAAGAAATATCACGGCAATCAATTGCAGCAGCAAAAATTCTCTGCGCGTGTAGCCCAGTGCTGTCGTTCCCCAACTTAAAGCAAATACCGTCATCAGATAAAACAGCACATAGGTAGATACTGCGATCACGGTACCGATGGCGAGCGTACGGCCATGCGTGACGAGCACACTCACGATAGGGGCTTTGACGCGTGTATCTTTTTCCAGAACCTTTTGAAATTCGGGTGTTTCAGAGATATTCAGTCTGACATAGAGCCCGATGATCACCAGTAATGCGCTGGCAAGAAAAGGAATACGCCAGCCATAACTGATGAACTGCGCTTCCGTCAGCACTTCACTCAATAACAAAAACAGAGAACCGGATGCAAAGAAACCTATGGGAGCGCCGAGCTGGGGAAACATACCAAACCAGGCACGTTTGCCCTCAGGCGCATTTTCAGTTGCCAGCAAAACCGCCCCGCCCCATTCACCACCCAGACCCAGTCCCTGACCGAAACGACACAGCGCGAGCAAGAGCGGCGCGAGCGTCCCTATCGCTGCATAGGTAGGTAACAGGCCGATGGCCACCGTTGAGATGCCCATCGTCAGCAGCGAGGCCACCAGACTGTTCTTGCGTCCGATACGATCACCAAAATGGCCAAACACTGCCGAACCCACAGGCCGCGCAAGGAATGCAATGCCGAAGGTAGCTAGTGACTGTAAGGTGGCGGCAGTCGGATCGGATGAAGGAAAAAATAAGCCAGGGAAGACCAGCACAGCGGCCGTCGCATAAATATAAAAATCAAAATACTCGATCGCCGTGCCTATCAGACTGGCCAGCAGCACTTTGGACGCTGAGTTACTGCCAGTGGCAGCTGACTTGCCTGAATTGCCTGAATTGTCATCATCAGCCTGAAAGGGGAGTTCGGTTTGCATGGCGCGTCTCGCTTTATGATTATTTAAGTTTGTTTTTATTTAATTTATTTATTTTATTTACTTTACCATCAAGCCCTTTTCTCAAGGCTGAATGCATTTTCAAGCGGCAAGAGATGTTAGACTTTGTTGTCTGCTTAGTGCTCATATCTTTTTGGTATTCTCAGAATTTAAGATATCAGTCATGCAATCTCTGCGCAGGACTCAGAGCAGCATTCATCAGGAATCCCAACCTCGCCATGTAGCTTAAATGGCAAGCGAATTTCAACCAAAAAAATCATCATCATTTCACGAGGAAAAAAACAATGTCAGGAATTACAGACGCAATCAAGGGCAGAACATCGGCCAATAATTTTGATACAACGCATGTCATGAGCGATGCAGAGATTCATGAACTGGTCGCGCTGACGAATGAAACACCGACTTCATTCAATATGCAGAACTATCGCGTCATCGCGGTGAAATCGCCTGAAAAGAAAGCCGCGCTCAAAGCCGCTGCTTATAACCAGCCTAAGGTTTCTGAAGCTGCTGTCACTTTTGCCATCATTGGCAAAATGAAAGGCAATGAAGCCCTGCCAGCCTTGATCAAGCCTATGCTAGATGCAGGCGCACTGGATCAGGCGGCCTTTGATGGCTGGATCGGTATGTGTAATGGTATGTATGCTGGCAATCAGGCTTTCCAGCGCGACGAAGCGATTCGTTCCGGCTCACTGGCTGCCATGACACTGATGTATGCAGCGCATGACATGGGTCTGGTTTCGGGTGCGATGATTGGTTTTGATCCTGCAGCCGTGGCAAAAGAACTGCATCTGTCAGAAGATGAAATCCCAGTCATGCTGATCGCAGTCGGCAAAGCAGCTGAAGGCAACTGGCCACGCAAGGTCCGTCGCGCTGTTGCGGACGTTGTCAGCGTGATCTAAGCTCTGGCGAGTTATCCGCCTTAAAAAAATATAGCCACCTTAGTGTGGCTATATTTTTTACTGAAGAATCACTTTTTCAGCCTCAATTATTTTTCGAAAATCATCGCTGATACTAAACCAGTCGATCACATCTACTTTCCAGGGAAGATCTGAGGCTGAAAATTCCTCTGATACAGATGCCAACTGGGATAATTCAAGCGCCTGATCTGCAATCACAGCCAAATCAAGATCGGAATAAGGTTTTTGTGTTTTTCGTGCGCGCGAACCAAATGCCCATACTCTGGCATGGGGAAACGCTGAATTGAGGATGTTCTGCACAATCAGCCATTCAGCATCACTTAGGGCAATGTCAGGCTTAGGCATTATTTCATTCGACTGTTGATTTGATGAAGCAAAAATTCTGCTTCTTTAAGAAATTCAGGGATGCCCGCTACGACCTTCAAAGCAATAGATTCGTCATATGCATGACTGGTAGAGCCTCGCATCTCACGAAATTTTTTCCATTGCGTCCAGTCTTGCAATAGCAAACCCTTTTCACTACCAGAACGAATCAGATCGGCGAATGCCATCTGATCAAATTCAAGTGGATTAGCCGAATTCAACTCAAGATACCGCTTCAAGGTCTTGTGAGTCAGTTCGTAGGTGAATTCGAATCTCTGAACCAGACCGTCACGAATTTGAATATCACTAATATCTAAGTGATAGCGATTCAGGCCTTCTCTCAGACGATCAATGGCATTAGCCAACGAATCGATATTAATCTTAGTCGTCATGCTGAACTCCTAAAGATTCGAAGACTAGCCGTTTGAGTAAGACATAAAGCAAAGACCTACGCTTGCGCGTAAGCCTTTGCTTGATACTGGTGGGCCCCCCGTGAGTCGAACACGGCACCAACGGATTATGAGTCCGCTGCTCTAACCAAGCATGAGCTAGGGGCCCGAAACTTTTGCTGTCAATTACGCACGTATTTTAGCGTGCAGACAAGACTATGGCGAGACCCTGAAGTCTCGCCATAGGAGTGCTGTTGTATCAGCCGCCTTCGAGGAAGCTTTTCAGCTTATCGGAACGGGACGGATGGCGCAGCTTGCGCAGTGCCTTGGCCTCGATCTGGCGGATACGTTCGCGGGTGACATCGAACTGCTTGCCCACCTCTTCGAGCGTATGGTCAGTGGACATCTCGATACCGAAGCGCATGCGCAGCACTTTGGCTTCGCGTGGCGTCAGTGAGTCCAGCACGTCCTTGACCACACCGCGCATGGATGCATGTAATGCTGCATCGGCAGGTGCCAACGTATTGTTGTCTTCGATGAAATCGCCCAGATGGGAGTCGTCATCGTCACCGATAGGCGTCTCCATGGAGATCGGCTCTTTGGCGATCTTCATGATCTTGCGGATTTTATCTTCCGGCATTTCCATCTTGATCGCCAGCGTTGCAGGATCTGGCTCTGCGCCGGTCTCCTGCAGAATCTGGCGTGAGATACGATTCATCTTGTTGATGGTCTCGATCATGTGCACCGGAATACGGATGGTGCGCGCCTGGTCTGCAATGGAGCGAGTGATGGCCTGACGAATCCACCAGGTGGCATATGTCGAGAACTTGTAGCCGCGACGGTATTCGAATTTATCGACCGCTTTCATCAGGCCGATATTGCCTTCCTGGATCAGATCCAGGAACTGCAGTCCGCGATTGGTGTATTTCTTCGCAATCGAAATCACCAGACGCAGATTGGCCTCGGTCATTTCACGCTTAGCCTTGCGGGCACGCGTTTCACCGGCTGACATTTTTTTGTTAATTTCACGCAGATCAGGCAATGGCAGCACCACACGTGTCTGCAGATCCAGCAGTTTCTGCTGCAGCTCTTTCACGGTAGGCACATTACGCGCCAGGATCGTGCTGTAGGCATTGTTGCCGCCGACTTCGCCGTCAACCCACTTCAGATTGGTTTCATTGCCCGGGAAAACTTTGATGAAATGGGTGCGTGGCATACCGCACTTGTTCACCACCACATCGAGAATCTGGCGTTCGATCTGACGCACTTCATCGACCTGACCACGCAAAGTGTCGCACAGCTTTTCGACAACTTTCGCAGTAAAGCGTATACCCATGAGTTCGGCGGTGATTGCTTCCTGAGCTTTCACGTAAGGCTTGGAGTTATAGCCATCCTTCTCATAGGATTTGCGCATCTTGTCGAACTGGGACGAAATGGTCGCGAATTTTGCCAGCGAATCACGCTTTAACTGCTCAAGCTGCTCGGCTGAAAAACCTGCGGCGCCGCCGTTGGCATTGCCATCTTCTTCGCCTTCTTCGTCCTCGTCTTCTTCGTCCTCTTCGTCCTCGTCTTCATCTGCGGCTACGGCAGACTTCACAGGAGCGGGAATGACGGGAGCATCGTCAGGCGCATTCGGATCGACCAGACCATCGACCACTTCGTCGATCTTGGCTTCATCTTTTTCTATGCGCTCGGCCATCGCGAGTATCTCGGAGATGGTCATAGGGCATGCAGAAATCGCCTGAATCATGTCTTTCAGGCCGCCTTCGATACGCTTGGCGATTTCGATTTCGCCTTCGCGGGTCAGCAGCTCGACCGTGCCCATCTCACGCATGTACATACGTACCGGGTCGGTGGTACGGCCAAAATCAGAATCTACGGTCTGCAGTGCAGCTTCAGCAGCAGCATCGGCATCATCATCATTGGCGACGTTGGCAACGTTATCCGACAGCAGCAGCGCTTCAGCATCAGGAGCATGCTCGTACACTGCAATGCCCATGTCGTTGAAGGTGCTGATGATGCCTTCGATGGCTTCCGGATCAACAATATTTTCCGGCAGGTGGTCATTGATTTCGGAGTGCGTCAGGAAGCCGCGATCCTTGCCCAGTTTGATCAGGGTTTTGAGCTTCTGGCGACGGCGCTCGAGTTCTTCCTCGGTCGCTTCGGAATCCGAAGAAAATGCCTCTTTCAGGAATTGCTTTTCTTTGTTCTTACGGTCACGCGCACGCGCCTTGTCTGCGGCTTTCATTTCAGCGCGCTCGACTGCATTCAGTTGCGCAATCTCGTCGTTCTCAGGCTGAAAATCGCGCGGCTTGCGACCGCGACGACCCGGCACCTTGATGCCTGGCAGGATATATCCAGAGGTATCGATAGCGGCAAGCGTTGCCGCATCCGTTGTCTGTTTCACAGACAGGATTTTGTGATCGCCCTTGGTTTCCACCTTGGTTTCCACCTTGGTCTCAGCCTTGGCTTCGACCTTGGCAGCAGGTGTCACTTTTTTTGCTACGACTTTTGTTTCAGTTTTACTCGTGGTCACAGACGCTTTCTTTGCAGGTGCCTTCGGCGGAACGGCAGGTTTTACTGCCGCTTTGCTCATTGTTTTGGCCGCAGTTTTGACCGGAGCAGTGACCTTTACAGGCTTTTTCTGCGCCGGCTTGGCTACGGTGCCGGCTTTTGAGACAGCTTTGGGAGTGACTTTGTTCGCTGTTTTCTTCACAGCCGCAACTTTTGTTTTGGCTACTGGCTTAGCAGCCACTTTTTTAGCGGCTGGCTTAGGTACTGCCTTAAGTGCTGGCTTAGGTGCTGGCTTAGGTGCTACTTTTTTAGCCGCTGCCTTTTTAGCCACTGGCATGGCTGCCACTTTAGGAGCTGGCTTGGCCGCTGCTTTGGTCGCAGGCTTCACGACTTTCTTCGCAGGAGCTGCAGCTTTGCTTGCTGATTTTTTAACGGGTTTTTTAGTTGTCGCCATGGAATCTGTCCACCATAGGGAATGTTCTGATACTGCATAAGGAACCAGAGTGGTGGCCGGCGCTGATATTCAGCTCTCTGTCGGCAGGGTCGCAGCTTTGGCGACGCTATTTTCTGCCGTGTCTTGGTGGCCGCCTGTCCGGCAGGGTCAACACAATAAAACTGTCAGTAAATCTCTGTAAGGCATTGAATAGAAAAGCCTTCAAGTATACCACAGGCACACTAAATTACCTTATAGGAAAGCTTTCCCTAGCCCTAGGAAAATACCTAACTGGCAATCTTCTAGGGACAAGTACAT
This sequence comes from uncultured bacterium, assembly GCA_903872555.1. Lineage (GTDB taxonomy): Bacteria > Pseudomonadota > Gammaproteobacteria > Burkholderiales > Burkholderiaceae_D > Pernthalerella. The sequence goes on along the minus strand of CAIQLE010000206.1, from coordinate 16,556 downwards.
ATGGGTCTGCTTCAGGAATTTTCCAGAGCTGAATTCATGCTTGCGCTAAAAAAAATTTACTCTTCAGTTTCTTTTTCAGCCGCAGCGCGAAGTTTATCGAGCTTGACTGAAATCTCTCTGTAACGGAGCTTGGCGTCGTCGTCCGGCAAACCCCCGGCAGCCAGCCTGTCTTGCTCGGCCTTGAGAATTCTCATGGTGGCCTGACGCACAGCGCCGGCCAGTTCACGCCTTGCAAACACAGGATCAGACGCAGGTTCAGCGGCAATTTCTGCTATCAGCTTATCCAGATCGGCGCCCTGCTCGCGCAAAGCTTCTGACAAACTGGCAAAACTGGCTTCGCCAGTTATGCCCTGCGCAGCGCGCACTACCGCACCCAGCATCTCGCCCTGATCGGGGGCGGTACGGCTGATCATGTCCAGCGCTTCTGCATCCAGATCTCCCGCCAGCATGGGATTGGCAATCAAAATTCTTAAAACCTGACGCTCCAGTTCGGCCGGTGCTTTGCGCCTGACCGCAGCCGGTGCTGATTTACTTCTGGCCGCAGGTTTGGCCAGCTCGAACAGCGACTCCATCTCTTGCACGCTGCTCTCCGTCACCTGACCTAGCTGTCGCAGTAATTGCAGACGCAAGGCCGATGGTGGCATCGCTTGCAGCAAGGGCTTGGCATCGAACTGAGCGCGGGCACGACCTTCTGCCGTGCTCAGGTCTTTCCCTTCGGTGACTTCACTGATCAGAAACTGCGACAAGGGTGTCGCTTGATGCACCATGCGCTCGAATGCCTCTGTGCCATTTTCACGAATGAAGCTGTCAGGATCATGCTCAGTCGGCAAGAATAAAAATTTCAGTGTGCGGTTGTCTGTTGCATGAGGCAAGCAAGCTTCCAGTGCGCGACGTGCTGCGCGCCGGCCTGCGGCATCACCATCAAAACTAAAAATCACCTGATCTGTCTGACGCAATAATTTTTGCACATGCACTGGCGTACATGCGGTGCCCAAGGTCGCAACTGCCTGCTCGAATCCAAACTGCGCGAGGGCCACCACATCCATATAACCTTCGGTCACCAGCACATAGCCCTGATCACGAATCGCCTGACGCGCTTCGAACAAACCATACAGCTCGCTACCTTTTTGAAACAAGGGTGTTTCGGGTGAATTCAGATACTTGGGTTCGCCCGCGCCCATCACCCGCCCGCCAAAACCGATTACCTGCCCTTTGGTGTTCCGGATCGGGAACATGATGCGATCGCGAAAGCGGTCATAGCGTTTGCGAGCGCCACCTTCTTCTTCGCTGCGATCTATCACGAGGCCAGCCTCAACCAGCGCTTCCAGCTCGTAATCGGCAAATACATTGCGCAAACTGTCCCAGCCTTCGGGTGCGTAGCCTATCCAGAATTTCGCAGCAACTTCACCTGTCAAACCACGGTTTTTCAGATAATCGATCGCTGTGCGCGCACTGCGTAATTGTTGACGGTAATAGTTGCAGGACTGTGTCATTGCCTCGGACAAGGCCAGACTTTTAGATTGCATTTCCGCCCGCTGCGCAGGAGGCAAACGGTCTTCCTGTTCAGGCACGGTCATGCCGACGCCCTGAGCCAGATCTTTGACGGCTTCAACAAAACCGACGCCGGAGTACTCCATTAAAAAACTAATCGCTGTGCCATGTGCTCCGCAACCAAAGCAGTGATAAAACTGTTTGGTCGGACTGACGGTAAAGCTGGGAGATTTTTCGTTATGAAAGGGACACAGGCCGCCAAAGTTGGCGCCACCTTTTTTCAGCTGCACATAGCGTCCCACCACGTCGACGATATCGACACGGTTGAGCAGATCCTGAATAAAGCTTTGCGGGATCACGGCGGCGCGGGAGGGGACGCTTTTACGCTCAGGCTTATTTGCTCAGCGCCGCTTTCACCAATGCTGACACGGCCGTCATGTCAGCACGACCAGCCAGCTTAGGCTTAAGCACGCCCATCACTTTGCCCATGTCTTGCGGGCCGGCTGCACCTACTGCCGCGACAGCCGCTGCGACTTCGGCCTGCACTTCTGCTTCGGACAAGGCGGCAGGCATATAGGTAGCCAAGACGACTAGTTCAGCTTTTTCTATGTCAGCCAAATCCTGGCGTGCACCGGCCTCAAACTGAGTAATCGAGTCCTTGCGCTGCTTGATCATTTTTTCAATGATGGCCAGCACGTGTTCGTCAGTCACTTCTATGCGCTCGTCGACTTCTTTCTGCTTGATGGCCGCAGTCAGCAAACGGATGGTCGCCAGTCGGCTACTGTCCTTGGCGCGCATAGCGGTTTTCATATCTTCGGTGATTTGTTCTTTGAGGCTCATAGGATCTCCAAAATGCTAAAACCCGCTGCGGCGAATTCCGGAGCGGGTTTGCGATCTGCTTGCCTCACCCTGGGGCGAGGCCAACAATCAGAAGAGTTTTTTAGGCAGTTGCTGGCTGCGGATGCGCTTGTAATGGCGCTTCACTGCAGCTGCCAGCTTGCGCTTGCGCTCAGCTGTTGGCTTTTCGTAGAACTCGCGTGCGCGCAACTCAGTCAGCAGACCGGTTTTTTCAATGGTGCGCTTGAAGCGACGCATAGCGACTTCGAACGGCTCGTTTTCTTTTAGGCGAATAGTGGTCATGAATTAAAAATACATGGGTTAACAGCAGAGCCGAGGATTATAGCAGCCAACATCCCTGAACGGAAGCCAAAGTGTAAAAAGCTTGTCTGAGCATCAATTTAGCCAGAAAAGTATCAAACCGATAAGCCTGCCGCCACCCCGGAAGCCCAGGCCCACTGGAAGTTGTAGCCGCCCAGCCAACCGGTGACATCGACGGCCTCGCCTATAAAATACAGGCCCGGAACCTGATTCACCATCATGCTTTGCTGAGCAAGCGCTCGCGTATCCACCCCGCCCAGGGTCACTTCGGCCTTACGGTAACCCTCTGAACCATCGGGCTGTATCGTCCAGCGGTTCAGGGATTCGCCCAAATGCCGCAATTGCTTATCCGGCAAGTCATGTACACGGGCATCGAGCTTGAAGCCGTTCGCCAGCAACAGCCCCTCAGCCAGTCGCGTCGGCAAAAACTGGGACAACCAATTGCCCAGACTCTTGCGTATGCGGGTTTTTTCGTCCACCAGGGTCTGACCTACATCGAGTGACGGCAAAAGATTCAGCCTGATCCCGCCACCTGCATGCCAGTAACTGGAAATCTGCAGCACGGCAGGCCCGGAAAGTCCGCGATGAGTAAACAAGAGGTCTTCCCGAAAATGACCACGTGATTTTTTCTCGCCCGTTTCTATATCCACTTCCAGTGATATGCCCGCCATGGGCACGTAGGGCTGCCAGCCCTGAAGATCGAAGGTCAGTGGTACCAACCCCGGCCGGGGTTCAATCAATGGAATATCAAACTGTTTTGCGATGCGGTATGCGAAATCTGTTGCGCCTATTTTTGGTATCGACAAACCACCAGAGGCGATCACCAGCTGACTGGCCATCACCTCCCCCTGATTCGTGATGATTTTAAACAGCTCACCGACCTTCAGTACGGATTTGACACTGGCCGGCATCATCCATTGCACACCACCTTGATCGCACTCTGCCTTCAGCATGGTAATAATGTCTTCTGCAGAGCGATCACAAAATAATTGTCCCTTATGCTTTTCATGAAAGGGGATCTGATGACGCTTCATCAGTGAAATGAAATCCTGAGGTGTGTAGCGCGACAAGGCGCTGCGACAGAAATGCGGATTCTGGGACAAATAATTCTGCGGCGCAGCGTCTGTGTTCGTGAAATTACAGCGGCCTCCGCCTGAGATGCGAATTTTCTCGGCCAGTTTTTCTGCATGATCAATCAAGACCACACGCTTGCCACGCTGGCCGGCGACGGAAGCGCACATCATGCCGGCAGCTCCTGCACCTATGACGGCCACATCAAATGTCTGACTCATTTCAGTTTCCGCGCAATCATTAAACATTGCTGTACTTGTTCAGCAATCGGTGCCGGTACGGGCTGACGACCTGCCAGTGCTTCGCTGATCCATGCAGCGGTGGTTGCTGCATCGCTGGCAGCTGGCATAGGAGGCATATCATCGACGGGCTCTTGCCGTTCTATCAGCTCACTCGCCTGATGCTGGTGAAACCAGGTCACGGCCTGGGCACGCCGCGCATGGGCTACGGTCTCGCCTTCCGTTCCGCGCATGAGTAAAACATCGCCGCGCTCTGCAGGTGCCTGAGTAGAAAAATACGCAGTTAGCATGCTCAGATATTCAGGATGGGTGTAAGACACCAAGCGTAATGCGGGTTGTGCGAAGGGCTGCATGATCTTCACCAGTGTGTGTGTGGAGTTACGCAGACCCAGTACGCGCCGCACTTCCAGCAAACGATGCAGCTTGGGCGCCAGCGCCGCAATTGGCATGAAGGCAGGCTGACGCTGAGCAAAAGCGGCATACACACCTGCGGCATCGGTCACAGACGCACTGTTCATGGCCTGCAAGATCTCTGCCGTTGTGACGCGCCCGGGATCATTCGTCACCCCATGTATCAGCACCGGCACACCCTCGCGCGCCAGCAGCAAAGCCAGCAAAGGTGTGAGATTCGGCATCTGGCGCGAGCCGTTATAGCTAGGTATGACCACGGGCGCAAATTCACCGTCCGGTGCCTGCAATGGCTCGAAGGCGGCTTCAGCCGCATCCAGAAAGCCGGCAATCTCACTCACCGATTCGCCCTTGATGCGCATACCTATCAGGAAGCCACCCAGCTCAAGATCGGACATGCGACCGTCCAGCATGGCGGAATAAACCAAGGCAGCGTCTTCACGCGTCATATCGCGTGCGCCCTTTTTGCCACGGCCAATTTCCCGAATGAAGGGGGCAGCGTGAAATGTCTCAGATGGATGGGAATTCATGCCGCAAGGGTACTACGAAGCGGGACTCAGCTACCATAGCGACCTGAAGAACTCAGTCACTTCTCATTTTTAAGATTCTCCATGCCACGCCAAATCACTGCTGCTCATCATTCACACATAGGACCGCGTGAACGCAATGAAGATTGCGCTGGTATAGCCACGCCCGATGAGCAGCAGGTGATAGCCAGAGGCGTGATCGCAGCCATCGCTGATGGCGTATCGGGATATGAAGGCGGGCGTGAAGCGGCTGAGTATTGCGTACATAGCCTGCTGGCTGATTACTACACGCTAGCTGCCAACGCACCGACCAGCGCACTTAGCAACTCACTTAGCAGCTCACCCGTCAGCATACCGGCCAGTGCCACTATCACTGATTGCCTAGATCAGGCCATCCGACAAATACACCGCGGCTTATTGCAGCAAGCTGCGCCTGAATCTACACACAGCAGCATGGCCTGCACCTTGACTGCTCTGGTGCTGCATGAGCATACATATTATTTTTCGCATATCGGTGACAGCCGGCTGTATCTGCTGCGACAAGGAAAACTAAGATGCCTCACCACCGATCATGTGTCTGACCTTCCCGGCATGCGCCATGTACTGACACGCGCCATGGGACTGGATGCAGATTTACTCATCGATCATGGCAAGGGCGAGCTGGAAGCAGATGATATTTTTCTACTGGCCACTGACGGCCTGTGGGGCGCATTAGCAGAAGAGGATATTCAGTGGCATTTATCGACACTGGCGGATCAGCCCTCGAATGCTGCCTACACTGCAAAACTTCTGGTCGACGCCGCACTCGCCGCAGATACTACAGACAATGCGACTGCACTGGTTGTGCGAGCAGGCGAACCTAGCAAACCACGTAGGCATGATCCTCTGCGCTTCTGGAAGCTGCTGGGCGCAGCAGCCGTGCTGTTGAATCTGCTGCTGCTTTACTGGCTGACACGCGGATAATGCCGCTTTACTGAAGCCTCATTCACTTACAATACGTCCGCGCATGGATGCATCATCTTGGATATCCATTTTTGACCAGCATTTTTATAGTATGAATTTTTTATGATCGTTCTTGGCGTTGAATCTTCCTGTGATGAGACAGGACTGGCTTTGTATGACACGAAGCAGGGTCTGCTCGCTCATGCGCTGTATTCACAAATCGCCATGCATGAACAATACGGTGGTGTCGTGCCTGAACTGGCTTCACGCGATCACGTCAAGCGGGCGATTCCTCTGCTTGAACAAGTGCTGAGCGAAAGTCAGTTGGTACTTTCCGCCGTCGATGCCATCGCCTACACACAAGGTCCGGGACTGGCGGGCGCCCTGCTGGTGGGTGCCTCACTGGCGAATGGCTTAGCCATGGCGCTGAACAAGCCTGTGCTGGGCGTGCACCATCTCGAAGGACATTTGCTGTCGCCACTCTTGTCAGCTAAGCCACCTGAATTTCCATTCATTGCGCTTCTGGTCTCTGGCGGCCATACGCAATTAATGCGCGTCGATGATGTCGGCCAGTACACCCTGTTAGGCGAAACACTGGATGATGCGGCCGGTGAAGCCTTTGATAAGTCAGCCAAACTGATGGGACTGGGTTATCCGGGCGGCCCTGCGATTTCCAAGCTTGCTGAAACGGGTGATCCTGCCATCTATCAGTTGCCACGCCCTATGCTGCACTCAAAAAATCTGGACTTCAGTTTTTCTGGTCTGAAGACTGCGGTGCTCACACTGGTAAAAAATCACCCCGGTGAATTAAGCCTGCAAGACAAAGCGAATATCGCGCGTGCCTTCGTTGATGCGTTGGTCGAAGTGCTGGTCGCAAAGTGTCTTAGCGCTTTAAAGACAACAGGTATGAAACGGCTGGTGATTGCCGGCGGTGTAGGCGCTAATGCACAGTTGCGCGCTGAATTGAATGCTGCGGCAGCCCGCAAGCGCTTTGAAGTGTTTTATCCCGAACTGGAACTCTGCACCGACAACGGTGCCATGATTGCCTTTGCCGGTGCGCTGCGCCTGCAAAAAAATCCTGCTGCTGCCAGCTTCAACTACGGCTTCAACGTGAAACCACGCTGGCCGCTGGATGCGATTGAATCCTGAGCCGGGAAAAATCAGGTCAACGCATCTCCGTTCATTTCAACTCATGTCAGTTCATGACATTTCATGTCATAGCAAATTGATTCAAGATCATCAGATCTGAATCACTCAGATTTTTTTCCTATGCGGCTTTCTTTACCGCTCAGCAGATTGCCGATATTGCTGCGATGACGATAGATCAGCAGCACACTCATCAGGACGACAGCAACTGCCTTGGCATCCATGCCAAACAAGAGTGTGTAATAAAACGGCGCGAAGATGGCTGACAACAAAGCAGCCAGTGATGAGTAGCGAAACGCAAAAGCAATGATGAGCCAGGTGGTCAGCGTCGCCAGACCCAGTATCGGGTTCAGACCGAACAGCACACCCAAAGCCGTTGCAACACCCTTACCGCCTTTAAAGCGGAAAAACACGGGCCACAGATGTCCTGCAAATACAGCGAGTGAGATCAGAGCAATACCGACATCTCCCAAACCCAGTTGGTCATTCAGGCTCACCGCCAGCGCCACCGCAATCCAGCCTTTGGCGCAGTCACCCACCAGCGTCAGTACAGCCGCCAGCTTATTGCCGGTTCTGAGCACATTGGTTGCCCCCGGGTTGCCGGAACCAAAGCTGCGCGGATCTTCCAGCCTGAACAGCTTGCTCACCACAATCGCAAACGACACCGAGCCCAGCAAATATGCTGCCAGCGCAAACAAAACTGAATTCATGTTTCCCCCGTTTCAGAATGGGCGACATTATGCAACATCTCTGATTTATCCCCGCGGATGATGTTCTCCATGAATTTTCTTGAGTCGCTCACGCGCCACATGCGTGTAAATCTGTGTGGTCGAAATATCCGCATGCCCCAGCAATAACTGAACAACGCGCAAGTCGGCACCGTGATTAAGCAAATGCGTGGCGAACGCATGTCGCAAGGTATGCGGTGACAGCGGCGCATTGATATCAGCAAGCAGTGAATATTTTTTTATCAGCGTCCAGAACATCTGACGCGTCATGGGGCCGCCCAGCGCTGTGACAAACAATGCATCTGCCACTTTGCCGCCCAGAATCGCACCACGCCCTTGCGCCAGATAACGCTCTACCCATACCCGGGCTTCTTCACCAAAGGGCACCAGCCGGGTCTTGTTGCCCTTGCCGGTAATACGCAAGACGCCTTCATTCATGCCAAGCTCAACTGTCTTTAAGAGCACGAGTTCCGACACCCGCAGACCACTTGCATACATCAGCTCGAGCATGGTTCTGTCGCGCAGACCGAGGGGCTTTTCCACATCAGGCGCATTCAGCAAAGACTCTACATGTTGCTCTGTCAAAGTCTTGGGAAAGCGTGGTGGCTGTTTTGCTGACCTCAGCTTCAGGCAGGGATCGGCACTGACACGATTGCTGCGCAGTGCATAGTGATAAAAACGTTTGAGTACCGCGAGTCTGCGATTGGAAGAACTGGCCTTGCTGCCGGCATGACGGAAAGCGAAATACGCACTCAGATCGATATCATTGGCGTCGTAGAGTGATTTATTTTTTTCAGTTTGCAGCCAGTCTGCAAACAAGAGCAGATCGCGCTTATAGGCTTCGAGCGTGTTTTTTGAGAGGCCGTCTTCCAGCCACAAGGCATCGCAGAATTCATCTGCAATCGCCTGACCCGGGCGCTCACTACTGAGATCGGCAGTCGCCATCAATAACCGGGCACTTGCTCATGACTGAGCAACCAGCGCTTCACATTCTGATGAAAGCCGCCGTCATGATGCGCAAAACCGCCTATGCTGCCGGTGGCCGTAACGCGATGACAGGGAATCATCAGCGGATACCAGTTGGCGCCACAGGCCTGACCTACTGCACGCGGCGCAGAGCCGATGTGACGCGCCACCTCACCATAAGTGAGCACCTTGCCGCGCGGAATAGCATTGATGACATCCCACACTTTGCGCTGGAAAGCGGTGCCGACGACTGGCACATCTAAGGTGAATTGAAAATCAGGATCTTCAAAATAAGCCTTCACCTGTTGCGCTATTTTTTTTGACAGTGCATCACTTGCCGTCTTGGGCTGGTATTCGGGAGGAAGATAGACCAGTTCTCGCAGTGCAGCGTCTTCTATGCGTATGCCCATGGCACCAAACGGTGCGGCAACGATGGCAGAGAAAAAAGACTCAGCTTGCTTGCTCATGATGTCTTCCTTAAAGGGTTTATCTTAGCTACCGAACACCAGATGCGGCAACCACAGTGATAGTTGCGGCAGATAGGTAATCATCATCAGAAAAACCAGCATGGTCAATAACCAGGGCAGGACTGCTACCGTTAATTCACTGATACCCATTTTCGTGATGCCGGAAGCCACATACAAATTCAGTCCTACCGGCGGATGACACATACCGATTTCCATGTTCACCACCATGATGATGCCGAAGTGCACAGGATCAACACCCAAGGCCGTAGCCACTGGAAATAATATCGGCGCCATGATCAGCACGATGGAAGACGGCTCCATCACATTACCTGCCAATAGCAGCAAAAGATTCACCACCAGCAGGAAACTGACCTGACCCAGACCTTTATCCATGATCCAGCCTGCCATCGCCTGCGGTATGCCTTCACTCGTCATCAGGAAAGAAAACAGCACTGCATTAGTAATGATGTAGAGCAGCATGGCGGACATCGCTGCGGAATCCAGCAAGACCTTGGGCACTTGTTTCAGACCCATGTCGCGATACACAAAGACAGCGATGAAAAAAGCATACACCGCAGCCATCGCAGCCGCCTCGGTCGGCGTGAAGGCGCCGCTATAAATACCACCTATGACCACCACGATCAGTAACAAGCCCCAGGCACTGCGCCTAAATGCCAGCCAGCGTTCTGCCATGCTGGCGCGTGGCATGCGCGGATAATCTTTTTTGCGCGCCAGCACCCAGGTAGTCAGGCCCAGAAAAAAAGCCAGTAAGAGACCGGGCACAACGCCTGCCATGAACAGCTTGCCCACCGAGGTATTGGTCGATACCGAATACATCACCATCACAATCGAGGGCGGTATCAAAATGCCCAGCGCGCCTGAAGTGGTAATGACGCCCGCACCAAATGATTTTGGATAGCCCTGCTTCACCATCGCGGGCAACAAGATAGAACCTATGGCGACCACGGTTGCCGGTGAAGATCCCGAGACCGCTGCGAACAAAGCGCATGCCAGCACACCCGAGAGCGCCAGACCACCATGCCAATGCCCCACCATGGAAGTCGCAAAATCAATCATGCGGCGTGCCACACCGCCATGAGTCAGAAAATTACCCGCCAAGATGAAGAAGGGGATCGCCATGATCTCGAACTTCTCTATGCCGGTAAACAGCTTGAGTGCCACAGCTTGCACCGGCACATCGGTCATAGTGAACAGAAAGCTCAAAACAGTCAGACCGAGTGCAATCGAAATCGGCATACCGGTCAGCATCAGGACCAGCAGCAAGGCGAAAATAAATAAGGCGCTCATTGACGACCCTCCGCTGCATCTTGCGTCAGGCCTTCGACGTGAGCATGATCATGTACAGGCAAATCGCCGCCATGGGCAAACGACCATGCCACCTGCAAAAAACGGAAGCACATCAGTGCCGAGCCGAGCGGTATGGCGAGATAAACGATCCACATCGGCAGCTCCAATACCTCCGAGGTGCTGGAGGTATCGGACAATTCAAAAACAAAATCTGCACCGAGGGCAGCAATGGTGCCGGTGAACAGTGCGCCAGCCAGCAAGCCAAACAAGATGAAAGAATGACGATGGCGCTCATTCAGCCGGTTGACCAGTACATCAACGCCGACGTGTATGCCCGTACGCACGCCATAAGCCGCGCCGAATTTCGCCATCCAGACAAACATATAGATCGTCAGTTCCTGCGCCCAGCTGGTATTGAGGCGCAGCAGCGCGTCCTGCAGACCGGGAATCGCCAGACCAGAGAGATAGCGGTGCAGCACAGCAAGGAAGATCACCAGCGTCGCTGCACCCATCAGGCTGGCAATCACCCATTCTTCCAGATGGTCGAGAAATTTCATGAACATAATTTAGTTTTTAGCGTGGGATAGCGATTTATTTGGCAGCCGTGGCTTTGTTAACGTCAGCAATCAGATTTTTGCCTATGCGCTCTTCCATGGTTTTTTGCACTGGCAGCAGCACCTTGCGCCATTCTGCTTTCTCTGCATCGCTAGGCACATAGATCGTGGTCTTACCGGTTTTACGCACCGCTTCTAAGGCATTATCATTTTCTTGCTGGGCGATTTTGTTGGCGTACTCAGTCGCGTCCTTCATCGCTGCTTCGAGCTGAGTGCGTATATCTGCCGGCAGCTTGTCCCAGAATTTCTTATTCACGATGACCGCATAGCCGATATAGCCATGATTGGTTACGGTCAGATGTTTTTGCACTTCATGCATTTTTTGCGTGTACAGATTGGAAGGCGGATTTTCTGCACCATCCACTACACCTGTCTGCAAGGCCTGATACACCTCGGAGAAGGCCATCACTTGTGGATTCGCCCCTAGGGTTCGCATTTGTTCATCGAGTACCTTGGATGCCTGTATGCGCATCTTCAGACCCTTCATATCGGCCGGCACATGCATGGGACGGTTCGATGACATCATCTTGAAACCATTGTCCCAATAGGCCATGCCGAGTATGCCCTTGGTCTCGAGTTTTTTCAGCAGATCACGACCTACAGGGCCATTCGTGACGCGCTCGAGTGCTTTCTTGTCCTGAAAAATATAAGGCAAATCGAAAAGCTCGAATTCTTTCACGCCCAGCGGGCCGAATTTTGCCAGCGATGGTGCCAGCATTTGCACCGCGCCTAATTGCAGCGCTTCGAGTTCTTCTTTGTCTTTGTAAAGCGTGCTGTTGGGATAGACCTCCACCTTGACCCGACCTTTGGTCGCGGCCTCAGCCAGTTCCTTGAAACGCTCAGCCGCCTTGCCTTTAGGGGTGTCTCTGGCTACGACATGGCTGAATTTGATGACGATAGGTGCTTGAGCAAACACACTGGCGCTGGCTAAACAGGTAAGCACAGCAGCAGCCAGCAAGGAACGTGGGGTCATGAGGGTCTCCGGCGATTGGGGGATTATTATTATTGTCTCTTTGTGTATTGTCTCTGCTATGCCTCTGCATGACAACCATGGCGATCTCAGGACATTTCGTACAAAACCAAAGCTGATTCCGACCTTAGCTGCTCAAGCTATGCTGCGCCAATGCCCATGCCACGTGCTCACGCACCAGAGCCGAGGGATGAGCGGCGCGCGATTGCAGCGCCGATATCATTTGACTATCACCCGCGCGCTGACTCGCTGCATTACCCAGCGCAACGGCAATGTTGCGCAACCAGCGCTCATGACCTATGCGCCGTATCGCGCTGCCTTCCATGCGTTGATTGAATTCTTCTTCAGTCCAGGCAAATAAATCAATCAGGCTGGCACTATCGAGTTGATGGCGCACTTCAAAATCAGGCAGCACACTGCGTTGCGCAAATTTATTCCAGGGACAAGTCAGCTGACAATCATCACAGCCTAAGACGCGATTACCAATCAAAGGCCGCAGCTCTACAGGAATGCTGTCTTTGAGTTCAATCGTCAGATAAGAAATGCAGCGCCGCGCATCCAGCTTATACGGCGCAAGTATGGCCTGTGTAGGACACACATCAATACAGGCACGGCATTCGCCGCAATGATCAGTGGTGGCCTCATCCACTGGCAGGGGCAAGTCGGTAAAGATCTCGCCCAGAAAAAACATGGAACCCGCTTCCCGGCTTAACAACAAAGTGTGCTTGCCGCGCCAGCCCAGACCGGACTGCTGCGCCAGCTCGACTTCCATCACCGGTGCTGAATCGGTGAAGACGCGATAACCAAAAGGGCCTGTCTCTGCGGCGATTTTTTCCGACAAAGCTTGCAGGCGCGAGCGCAAGACCTTGTGATAATCACGTCCACGCGCATAGATCGATACCACGGCCGCTTGCGGATCAGCCTGACGCTGCTCTTCACGCTCGCGCCAGTCATCGCCTCCGTCGCGCGGCAAATAATTCATGCGCGCAGTAATCACTCGCACGGTACCGGGCACCAGTTCAGCAGGCCGGGCACGCTTTGCGCCATGCGCTGCCATATAATCCATCTGACCGTGAAAACCAGCGTCCAGCCATTGCTGCAACTGTTTTTCAGCGTCGCCGAGATCGGCATTCGCTATGCGCACTTCGGCAAAACCCAAAGCCTTGCCCCAGTCTTTGATGGACTGTGCCAGATCATGGAATGAAACTGAGGTTTGGGTCACGAAGGCTGTAGAAAGATCAATAACAGGTTATCAGAGCGGATATTTTAAGTGATGCGAAGCTGGAAGGATTATCTGAAGGACGAAGCCGGCACTCAGGCACTGGGCGCGGCCCTCGGGCGCGTGCTGCAGCCGGGCCTGTGTCTACACTTACATGGTGATCTGGGCGCCGGCAAAACCTTTCTGACACGCGCCATGCTACACGCAGCAGGCTATGAAGGACGCGTGAAGAGTCCTACTTATACGCTGGTCGAAGCTTATCCGATTCATTTGCATGGCCAAGCGGTGGAATTGCTGCATTTTGACCTGTACCGTATGGGCAGTCCGGAAGAATTCATCGATGCGGGCTTCCGCGATCATTTCGGCGGCAGTAAAATTTGCGTCGTTGAATGGCCAGAACAGGCCGGCAATCTGATGCCAGCAGCGGATATCGCTGTTTTTCTGACTGTAGAAAATGAAGGGCGTGCGGTAGAATTGCGCGCGAATTCCCCACAGGGCGCTTCATGTCTCGACTTACTGCACCTCAGCCCGAATCTCTAACACCCGTCTCGCGCCGAACTGCACTCAAAGCCGGCGCAACACTACTGCTGTCGCTGCTGACTGCCGGTGTGGCGCGCGCAGCGCAGATCGTCGCCGTGCGCGTCTGGCCGGCAGCTGATTACACCCGCGTCACGCTGGAAAACGACAGCAAGCTGAAAGCTACCCATTTTCTGGTGAAAGATCCGCACAGGCTGGTGGTTGAGATTGAAGGACTGGATCTCGATCCCAAACTCAAAAGCCTGGTTGCAAAAATTCAATCCAACGATCCTTATATCGCTCAAGTGCGGGTAGGACAAAACCGTCCCGGTGTTGTACGTCTGGTATTCGATTTGAAAGAAGAGATTCAGCCTCAGGTGTTCACGCTTGAGCCTGTCGGTGAATACAAACACAGGCTGGTGTTTGATTTATATCCCGTCAATCCAGTCGATCCTATCGCTGAGCTGCTACAAAAAAGCCGGCCTTCAGCAACGACAGAAACACGATCCACAGCAGAGACGCCGGCAACAGCATCAGCCAAAGCCGCACCCGGAACCGACAATAGCCTGCAACTGACGCGCATGGTCACCATTGCCTTAGACCCCGGACACGGTGGCGAAGACCCGGGCGCTGTGGGTAGCGGCGGCAGTCTGGAAAAAAATGTCGTGCTGTCGATTGCTCACCGCCTGAAAGCCAAACTGGAACAGCAAACCAATGTGCGCGTAATGCTGACGCGTGACGCAGATTATTTCGTGCCACTGAATGTGCGCGTACAAAAGGCGCGCAAGGTACAGGCCGATCTGTTTGTCTCCATCCATGCCGATGCCTTTGTAGAACCGACGGCACGTGGCTCTTCTGTGTTTGCTTTGTCAGAGAAAGGTGCCAGCTCTACCGCGGCACGCTGGCTGGCGAACAAAGAAAACAATGCCGACCTGATCGGTGGCATCAATATACGCAGCAAAAATCAGCAACTGGCGAGTGTGCTACTGGATCTTTCAACCACAGCGCAAATCAATGACAGCCTGAAGCTGGCCAAATCGGTATTGGGTGAAATTGGCAATATCAATCGTCTGCACAAGGCTCAGGTAGAGCAGGCCGGCTTTGCGGTATTAAAAGCGCCGGACATTCCCAGCATTTTGGTCGAGACCGCATTCATCTCAAATCCGGAAGAAGAAGCCAAGCTGACCGATGAAAATTATCAGGATCAGATGGCAGAAGCGCTGATGCGCGGCATTAAAAAATACCTGCACAAGCATCCGACCATGACGCGTGGCCGCGTCACCTGAGCACTCATAGACTGAATATCAATAGCCTGTAGCGGCCACTCAGTCCGTCTTATCCGACTGAGCGCCCAGCTTGCGCAAGAAACGCCAGGCAGTAGCAAACAGCACAGGCACCACAGCAGCGGCCACACCGATCAATACGATGGTATTCAGATGATCCCGGATGACGGGGATATTTCCAAAAAAATAGCCGCCCATGACCAGCACCACTACCCACAGCAAAGCACCGCTGACGTTATACGCCTGAAACCTGCCCAGCCCCATGCCTGAGATACCCGCAATGAACGGCGCGAAAGTACGGATCACAGGTAACCAGCGTGCCAGCACGATCGTCTTGCCGCCATGGGCCTCGAAAAAACTATGGGTTTTTTCAAGTGCAGCACGATCCAGCCAGCGGTAATTGCGCGTAAACACCTTCGTACCTATGGCGCGTCCAACGTAGTAATTGACGGTATTGCCTGCAATTGCGGCGATGGCCAGCAGACTGATCAGCAAACCCGCATGCATAGCGCCGTTGGCACAAAAAGCACCGCCTACAAATAAAAGCGTATCGCCGGGCAGGAAGGGAAAGACCACCAGCCCGGTTTCGGCAAAGACAATTGCAAACAGCAAGACATACACCATTGATCCATAGTTCACGAGCATGCTGTCCAGCGATTTATCAATATGCAGCAGCAAGTCCAGCATTTGCGCAAAATCCATCATCTGACCTGTGGCGGGCTTGGAAAGCGACGATGATACACGCAGGCATGGAGATATAAGCCTGTGCCTGCGGGATTTAGGGCTGCCTCGTGCTTGATGATGAATAATCGCCGACCACCGCGCTCGGTATAATCGCGTCATGAGCTCCAGCAACCGCGCCGAACGCGTCATTCGCCCCCTTCCCGATCAGCTGATTTCCCAGATCGCCGCCGGCGAGGTCATTGAACGTCCTTCCGCCGTGGTCAAGGAATTGCTGGAGAACGCGCTGGATGCCGGCGCCAGTCAGATCACGGTACGTCTTGAAGCAGGCGGCGTGACGCGCATCGCCGTCACGGACAATGGCCAGGGCATACCGCCTGAACAATTACCGCTTGCGCTGGCGCGCCATGCCACGTCCAAAATCGCCAGCCTGAATGATCTGGAACAGGTCATGACGCTCGGTTTTCGCGGCGAGGCACTGGCATCGATTGCTTCGGTTGCCCAACTCACGCTGACCTCACGCAGCATCAATCAGCCCCATGCATGGCAGGTGTCAGGCCATCAGGCGCAGTCGGCCACACCCTCTTCAGGCGCGCAAGGCACGCTAGTCGATGTTGAAGATTTGTATTTCAATACACCGGCACGCCGCAAATTCCTGAAATCGGAACAGACCGAGTACGGTCACTGTGTTGAAGTGGTGCGTCGCATCGCCATGGCACGACCGGATGTGCGTTTCACCGTCACACACAACGGCAAGACCACAGAACACTGGCAAGAGAGCGCACTGGAACAGCGTTGTGCGCACATACTGGGTGATGAATT
>CAIQLE010000205.1 GCA_903872555.1 uncultured bacterium | reverse complement strand
TTAAGCTGCAGGCACGGGGCTGGCCGGAGCGGGTGCAGCCGCTGCTGGTGCAGCTTCAGCAGGTGTTTCTGGCTGATGAATTGCAGCTTCTGGCTCAGGCTGGCCAGTGTTATTGGCCGGATTTGCCGATGCTGCTAAGGGATGCAATTCGGCCGCTTCCGGTATTGTTGTCCCCGCATCAGGCATCATTGGATTGTCAGTTTGAAAATCAAAGACTGGCAAGGTGTTAGGCTCGTCGGGCGGCGGCAGTGCCGGCAGCCCGTCTGCGCCGGCCATAGGATTGCCATCGGCATCCGTCAGACTCTCATTGTCGTCTTCACTCTCTGTTTCTTTATCTTCTCTGATGATGGCCAGAGGGATAAGTATTTTGGACAGAGGATGCTGAGGAACGCCTGTGGCTGAGAAAATAGCGTCGCCTATCATGTCAACCTGATGGCGAATCATGTCATGTTCCACATCCGGTGTGCTGACCATGGCGTGGCCGGCACGGTAAATACCGGATGCAAATTCATGTGGTATCCATGATTCGATCTCGCCGCGCAGGGTAGGCACCAGCCGGTCACATTTAACGGGCATGGAAAAGCCTTCACGTGCATCGAGCTTGCCGTCTTCAAACAGCAGTTCCAGATGTTTTTGCAGCACCAGTTCATAGCGCTGCTTGAGCGGCGCCAGCTTTTTCTGATCCAGACCACGCATAGGAATGCCTATCATGGCATCCCACAGGTTCTTACCCGACAGGCCGCCAAAGCTTTCGTCTGGTTTGAGCTCGATTTTTTGCAGATCCGCGTGTTTGTGCAATTCATTGACGCGGTCCAGCATAAAAAAGATCACCAGCAGCATGCCGACCAGGCCAGTAAATATCAACAGCAGCAGGATGGTATTCATCTGTTGCGCCATAAAGATCTCTCTATCTATTCTTTATTCAGTCTTCAGTTCAGGGCCATTTCGGGCCTGAGCTGAGTACGCAGTTTCTTCACATTGGCGCTCAGAATCTGCGATACGCGCGATTCCGATACACCTAATACTTCGCCGATCTCGCGCAGGTTGAGTTCTTCAACGTAGTACAGCGAAATCACCAGCTTGTCGCGCTCGGGCAGGCCATCAATGGCATCTGTCAGTGCATCCATCATCTGGTTTTCTTCGACAATGGCGTCCGGCTGGCGCGAGGTCTGCTCGGGGATATTCATCACCTCATCGGCAACGACTTCCATAGAGAAGGTCTCAAACTGGCGAGCAGCACCACGGTCTTTTTCAAAATTGTCGATTTCCATGCCCATGAAATCGGCCAGTTCTGATTGCGAAGGTGCACGTCCGAGTTCAGAAGCCAGTGCCTGATTAGCGGCATTGTGGGTCTTGTTGAACGCAACGGCTGACCTTGGCAGGAAAGACAGTCGACGTACTTCGTCAATCATGGCGCCGCGAATCCGGTTGTGCGCATAGCTCTCAAACACCACCCCTTTGGTGGGGTCGAAGGCACGGGCGGCTTCGATCAGGCCGATCATGCCGACCTGAACCAGTTCATCGACTTCCATAAAGGGTGGAATGCGAGCTTTCAGATGGACTGCAATCCGTTTGACCATTCCGAGATGGTCAAGGATCAGGGCTTCGTCGCGGTTGCCCGTCTGTTCGTAGAGTCGGATTGATGGTGGCATGGCTTAAGCCCCTGATTTCTGCTGCACCAGCCGTTCCATGAAAAACTGCAGGCCGCCTGAGGCCTGAGTGATTTCCGGAAGATTGGTGATGGCATCGGCCAGTCTTCTGAAATCACGCGAGGCACTACAGGCCGGCGCATATTCCAGAACAGACTGGTATTTCTTGAGGGCCGCGAGCACTAGCTCATCGGCTTCTATGGAAGTCAGGTATTGCAGTGATTTGCCGAGGAAGCGGTCGCAGACTTCATTCACGCGGCGGTACAGCTGGGCGCCGGCGGCCTGACTCTCGACCATATTCGGTATCAGATAAATTTCATCCAGCGTCAGATCACGCGTCATCACTTTGATGATGCCGTAGGCATCAGCGATTGAAGAGGGCTCGTCTTTCACGATCACGAAGCGACGCTGACAGGCTTCCATGAAGGCCAGTACCGATGGCGCAATGCCGGCAGCGGTATCGACGATCAGGTAATCAATATCATCATCCAGCTCAGAAAAAGCCTGCACGATGCCCGCTGTCACGGCCGGGCTGATGCCTGCCATATGATGCACACCGGAGGCACCGGGCACCAGCTTGACGCCCTGACGCGAGGTGACAATGATTTCTTTCAGCGATTTTTCGCCGGCAATCACATGCGAGAGGTTGTACTGAGTCTGGCAGCCGAGAGCGATCTGCGCATTCGCCAGACCCAGATCTGCATCCAGCAGCATCACGCTCTTGCCCATCATGGTCAGTGCAACCGCCAGATTGGAGGAGAGGGTGGTTTTGCCCACGCCGCCCTTGCCGCTGGCGATGCCTATGACTTCGGTTTTGCGTTTAGTTTGCATATGCACTCTTTTCAATTCGGGCCACCAGGGCTTGTGATGCAGTGACAACAGCGTGATCAGACGCTTCGTCCACCAGTTCGTCGGCGACGAGGCGCTCTTCCAGTCCCAGTCCGCGTATGGCCAGTGAGACTAGTTCAGTTGCAGTCAGTACCTGACATACTTCCGAGACGAGCGGGCTGTGGGAAGCGGCTGACAAAGGCACCGCTTTTTCACACAGTACTTGCAGCAGAGCCCATGGCTGAGTTGCTTCATCCATGCGTGAGGTCATCAGGCTGTGCCAGTTGATTTTTGAATCAACCACATATTTGCGTACCGTGGTGCCGGAAGCATCGGCCGGCAGCACCAGATGGCAGGCGATACCCACGGAGCATGCTGTGATCTGATTGATCTTGTCAGCGACTTCAACGCCCGGTGTATCGATCAGCACCAGATGGCGCTGTCCCAGTTCACCGAGTAAGAGTTTGAGTGTGTCGACATCATTGGCGCGCAGGCAATCGACGCCCATTTGCGCGCACAGCATCTGAATCTGGCTCCATGCACCGGCACGCTGGTCGCTGTAGCTAATGACTGCGACGGACTCCGTGCCCTTACGTTCAGCTGCAGCACGTGCCAGACGCGCCACCATCATGGTTTTGCCTGCACCCGCAGGGCCGGCGATGGCATGGACGCCGCGCTGTGGCAGTTTGGCCCAGTGCTCGCCTACGCTTTTGACCAATTGGTCACGCAGTGCATCGGTGGCCTGTTCCAGATTATTCATGCCGCTCACATGATCCACCAGCAAGGTGCGCAGCGAGACAGGAATGCTGGCTTCAGCCAGTGCCGCCATCAGTGGTTTGACGGAAGAGTGAGCAGGGGTTTCTGTTTGCCAGGCAGCCACACGCTGCGCCAGCTTGAATTCTTTACGCATGGCGGTCAGTTCATCGCGCACCATGTCGACGATCTCGCGGCCGCGAATATAGTCGCGGTGATCTTCTGCGGGTGACGCCTGCAGTGATTTGCCTGCGGCTACTTTGTCAGCGGTTTTGGTGAGCGAACGTTTGTCATGAATGAGATCGTCATCATCATCCAGATCGGTATCTTCAGCAGAAGAGGCCGTGGCACCTTTGTCGAGCGCTTTGAAAGACTCCTGCAATGCCTCGCCAAAACGATGACCATCACCGCGCTCTGTTTTGTCA
>CAIQLE010000204.1 GCA_903872555.1 uncultured bacterium | reverse complement strand
GGCATTTTTACATTCACGAACGAACATTTGTTCGAAGTTCGTGTCTTGTGATATCGTACCAACATTGGTACGATTCTGCGATGAATCCTCTACTAGATGTTCGGTTCTTCGCAAACAGCACGGGCAATGAGCCCGTCAGAGCATGGCTGTTAGAACTCGCGCCGACTGAACGAAAGTCAATCGGTGAAGAAATCAAGACCGTGCAATTCGGTTGGCCACTGGGCATGCCACTAGTACGCAAACTCGAAGACGGTCTGTGGGAAGTCAGAATCAAACTGGAAAACCGTATCGCCAGAGTGATTTTTACCTTAAACGGTTCAACGATGGTTTTACTGCATGGCTTTATCAAGAAGCAGCAGACAACACCACATCAGGAACTGCTTGTGGCCAGAGACAGAATGAGAAAACTAAAGAGGGAACATCATGAGTAAAAAACACCTGGGCTCACGCTTCGATGATTTTTTACAGGAAGAAGCCCTGCTCGATGAATCCACGGCTGTCGCGCTGAAGCGCGTCATCGCCTGGCAGATTGCAGAAGAAATGAAAGCGCAGCACCTGACCAAAACCGAATTGGCAAAACGCATGCGTACCAGCCGCGCAGCCTTAAACCGCCTACTGGATGAAGAGGATGCCAGTCTGACTCTGACAACGCTGGCCAGTGCCGCCGCGGCACTGGGTAAAAAAGTACATCTTCAACTTAAAAATGTCTGACACTGAGTGTGCGTCTCAGTGCAATTGTAAATGTGCGTATGCGTGTGCGTGTACGTGTGCGTTTTGTCCGCGTCAGACATCCATATTCAGACTGCCTGCAACACAAATTCATAATCCATAGTCCAGAATCCCTGATCACGCACACTGCCGTCGGGTGCCTTGCCTGCGGCATGGTGTGCAAAGCTTCCCACCAGCGAAGGACGCACACCAAACACCACATCGGAATCCAGATACTGATCACCCTCACGGAACAGATGCGTGACCAGAGGCTGATGTCCCTCAGCGGCAATCAGAAAATGGATATGCGCAGGTCGCCATGGATGACGTCCCGTCGACAAGAGCATCTGCCCGACCGGGCCATCGGTAGGTACGGGATAGGCTTCGGGTAATACGCTCCAGAAAGCAAAGCGGCCCTCGGCGTCGGTCTGTATCAGACCCCGTGCACGACGCTCATGCTCCAGTTCACTGCGCTGTACGTCATACAGACCTTCCGCATCGGCCTGCCAGATATCGACGCTAGCATGGGCCAGCGCCTCACCCTGAGCTGATTTCACTCTGCCCGTCACATACAAGGCTTCGCCTGGTGCACCGTTCGAGAGATCACTGCCATTCGGCAGGGGCGGTGCATCCGGTGTGTGAAAGGGTCCTAATACAGTCGCTTCGGTCGCTCCGTGTTTCGCGCCATCGTGCATGGCCACCAGCAGCATGGACAGGCCCAGTGTATCGGACAAAAGTATGAATTCCTGACGCACCTCATCACATTGGTGACCCGTCGCCGTCAGGAACTGTATGCCGGCCATCCACTCAGCTTCCGTCAGTTGCGTCTCAGCGGCGAAGGCATGCAGATGCTTCACCAGCGACTGCATGATCTGTTTCAGGCGTGGGTTGTCAGCCTTGCTGAAGCTTGCAATAGCGGCATCGGTAATGGCTTGGGGTGAGAATGTCATTCAAGACCTCAGTTTAAGTAAGCGTTGCGTAGGGAACAATGACAGACCATAGCGGCGGTGCAAGGCACCCCACAGTCCATCTCTGAAAAACAGTGTCGTCAGAATAGCCAGCATGCCCAGCCCGACCAGATACCAGCTGCCATAGTCGCTGAAAAATTTATTCAGAAACCAGAATAGCAAGGCGCCCACGATAGGGCCTTCAATCCGGCCTATGCCACCGATCACCACCATAAAAATAGCAAAGGCCGTCCAGTTGACTGAGAAGGCTGCATCTGGCGATATACGAAGATTACTCACGAAATACAGCGCACCGGCAAGGCCTGCACCAGCGGCAGCAATCAGATACACCGCCAGCTTCATGCGGCGCACATCGATCCCCTGCGAAGCGGCTGCGGTTTCATTGTCACGTATGGCCAGCAATGCGAGGCCACGTTTGGAACGCAGGAAGAGATACACACCCGCGATGGTCAGCGCCACACAGGCCAGTGCAATCCAATAGGTGGTCGATTCACGCACGGCTTTCTCTATGCCGCGCAAAGCCGTCAGTGAAGTACCCGATCCGCCACCGACCCAGTGCAAATTCGCGAACGACAGTCGAAAGACTTCCGCAATCACCCAGGTGCCGATAGCAAAATAGCCTCCCTGCAGACGAAAGGCCACATACGACACTGGCCAGGCGATGAGTGCGGTTGCTGCTGCAGCCAGCGGTATCGCCACAAATGGATTCACCCCTGCTTCATTGCCGAGTATGAGCATCACATAGCCACCAAAACCAAAGAAGGCCTGTTGACCTATGCTGACCATGCCGCCATAACCTGCCAGCAGATTCCACATCATGGCGAACACAAAATAGCAGGCAATCTCGACCACTTCACGCATCCAGCTCGATTCACCCCACCAGGGCAGTGATGCGCCCACGATAAGAATCAACGCAGACAACACTGGCAATAACACTGAGAAGCGATTGCTTCTTATCACATCGAAGTGCGCAGGATGGGCAGCGTTCAAAGAGTTCATAGGCTTCATAGTTTTCTGGTCTAGCCTCTTGTCTTGGGAAACAAACCCTGCGGCCTGAGCAGCAGCACCAGCAGAAAAGTCAGGTGACCAAACCAGATGCCCCAGCCCGGATCAAGACGGAAACCGATTTGCTGTGTCAGACCCAGCAGCAAAGCACCCAGCAAGGTGCCCCAGAAGGACCCCATGCCGCCCATGATCACGGCCTCGAAAGCGAACAGCAACAATAAAGGTCCGTCCGCCGGTGCGACCGTGGTGCGCATCGCCTGTAGTGTGCCTGCCAGCGCAATCAGCACAAACGCAATCCCAGTGGCCTGCGCATAAACAATCGCAGGACGTATACCCATCAATTGCGCGGCCTCACGATCATCTGACACGGCTCTGAATGAACGACCGAGTGAGGTGTATGAAAATAAAGCCTGCAGACAGCCAGTCGCCAGCACAGCAACAAAAAAGGTCAGCAAGGGCAAGGTACCCACAGTGATGCTGCCCAGAGTAAAACTATCGAGCGCAAGCGGTCCGGCATCCAGCGAGCGCGGATCAGCCGAATACATTTCGAGCAAAAGATTCTGAATAATGATGGCCAGACCAAAGGTCACGACCAGTGAAGGCAAGGCATCGCGACCCAGCGTACCGTTCAGAACAAAGCGCTGCAGCGCATAGCCAAACACAAAAGCCAGCGGCGCAATCAGTAATAGAGCCAGGCCGGGTGAGAGTCCGGTGGCTGAGACGAGGCTGATCGCAAAAAAACCGCCCAGAATAATGAAATCACCCTGCGCCGTATTTGTCAGACGCATGACGCCAAACATCAGTGACTGTCCCAATGCGAACAGCGCATATAGTCCACCGAGCAGCAGTCCCTGCAGCAGGATCTCGATCATGGTTTAGGCACTCTCATAATCCAAAATAGGCTTTGCTGATCTGCTCACGCGTGAGCTCGCCTGATTTGCCTTCCAGCGACACCTTGCCCTCTTGCAGACAGACGACGCGTGAAGAGACTTGCATGGCCAGCTGCACATCCTGTTCCACGATCAGCAGCGACATGCCGTCTTCCATCAGTGCAGGTAAGGCCGCATAGATTTCACGGATCACCACCGGTGCCAGACCGAGTGAAATTTCATCACACAGCAAGAGGCGAGGATTGCTCATCAAAGCGCGCCCTATCGCCACCATTTGCTGCTGGCCGCCTGAGAGCGAGGTGGCGGGGTTATTGCGTTTTTCTTTCAGTATGGGGAAGAGCTGATAGACACGCTCAAGATGCCACGGGCCAGTACGTCCCGACAGCGTGCCCATCTGCAGATTTTCTTCTACGGTCAGACTGGGAAACAGACGACGGCCTTCAGGCACCATGGCCATGCCCAGCTTGACGATATCCGCAGCATCCATGCTGGCCAGCGGATGTCCATCGAAACTGATAGCACCCGAGGTGGGCGACAACAGTCCGGTGAGTGTTTTCAGCAAAGTGGATTTGCCTGCGCCATTCGCGCCTATCAACGCCACGACTTCACCTGTGTTGACACGCAGGTCCACCCCAAACAATGCCTGCGCATCGCCATAAGCGGCTGTCACGGATTGGGCATGCAGCAAACTCATCTCAGGCCTCCAGTCCCATGTAGACGCGGCGCACTTCAGCGTCCTGCATCACGGCCTCTGGCTGTCCTTCGCACAGGGTCTTGCCAAAATTAATCACCAGCAGACGATCTGCCAGTGACAGCAAAGCATGCACCACATGCTCAATCCAGATCATGGTGATGCCACTCGCTTTGATACGTTTGAGTTCTTCTACCAGTTCCTGAGCTTCATGCTCGGTCAGGCCACCCGCGATTTCATCGAGCAGCAATAATCGTGGTCGCGTCGCCAGTGCGCGCGCCAGTTCCAGTCTTTTGCGGTTCAACAGGGTCATGCTGCCGGCAGCCTGATTGGCGTAGCGCACGAGGCCGGTCTGCTGCAATACATCGTAGGCGATATCCCACGCCTCTTTCTCGGACACCTGCGCACCAAAACAGGCGGCGGTCACGAGATTTTCAAACACGCTCATCGCGCCAAACGGTTGCGGCACCTGATAGGAACGTCCTATGCCGCCACGGCAACGCTCATAAGGTGCGAGTGCGGTAATACGACGGCCATCAAATTCGACTTCACCGGCGTCAACGCTGACATCGCCGGAGATCAGATTAAACAAGGTGGTCTTCCCGGCCCCGTTCGGGCCGAGAATCCCCAATACCTCACCCTCAGTCACCGACAATGAAACATCGTCGGTGACTTTCAGTGCGCCATAGGATTTACTGACGTGCGTGAGGGTGAGCAGTGCCATGATGCTTTTTTAAGACCTTACTTCATCAGACGCAGCGTGCCGCCAGCAGGAATCGCCGGAGCTGCTTTGTTGTTGACGATGGTCAGCTCATACTTATGCTTGCTGCCTTTGTTCCACTGACCCAGAACCAGCGGTGTTTTGCTGACATTCTTGAATGGACCCTGGCCGCCCCACTTCACATCACCGACGATGGTCTTCAGCTTGGTAGCTGCAACAGCATCGCGCAGATCAGCAGGCTTGGTCGACTTGGCACGCTTCAATGCATCCGCAGCGACTTCGAACAGACCATGAGCAAAGCCGATAGGCTGTGTCCATTGTTTGCCGGTAGATGCTTCATAGGCAGCGGCCAGATCTTTCGCCGATTGCTTGGTCAGGCTAGAAGCAAAAGGATGCGAAGGGCTCCACCAGACTTCGGTGGTCAGGCCATCGCCGAGTTCGCCCAGCGCTTCAATCGCGCCCGGGAACAGCAGTGCTTTGCCGAGTGTGATGACTTTCGGCTTGTAACCCTGCTGACGGGCCTGTGTCAGGAAAGTTTTTGCATCCGGTGGAATCACCACGCCAGTCACGATCTCAACATTGTCCTTCTTGAAGGCAGCAATCTGTGCCGAGAAGTCTTGCGTACCGTTCTGGAAACGACCTGGATCGGTCAGGCTATAGCCCATGGCTGTGAGTGGCTTAGGAAAACCGCGTTCCTTGTCACCCCAGGCATTGCCGTCACCGTCGTTAGGAAACAGGCCGCCGACTTTTTTGTTGGTCGCAACGCTGTTCCAGCCATTGGTGAAGTTCTCGATCACGTCTTCCAGACCCCAGAAGATGTGATAGGTGTAGTTGAAGCCTTTCGCTGGATCACCCTTGCGGCCGAAGAACCATGGCTGCCATGGCACGACGGATGAAACGCAGGGCAGTTCATTGATTTCGCAAGCATCA
Source organism: uncultured bacterium (assembly GCA_903872555.1). Classification (GTDB taxonomy): domain Bacteria; phylum Pseudomonadota; class Gammaproteobacteria; order Burkholderiales; family Burkholderiaceae_D; genus Pernthalerella. Next base: position 485 of record CAIQLE010000204.1, on the reverse strand, counting down.
CTGACCGGATTTGCCGTCTCAGGTGTACCTGCTGTCAGGATCATCGTGACTTTGTCTTTCAGGATCAGATCGTTCGCCACTTCACCGGCACGATTCGGATTCGACTGACTGTCTTTCAGCACGATCTCAACGGCGTATTTCTTGCCGCCGACCATGATGCCATCTTTAAAGCTGGCCTTCATCTGCTCTATGACCCACTTGTCTGCTTCGCCGAAAGGCGCGAGCGGACCGGTCTGTGGTGATACATAACCGATCTTGATGGTGTCAGCAGCAAATGCGACGCCGGCACCAGCGATCAGTGCTGCTGCCGTCACACCCTGAATAAAACCTCTTCTTGAAATTGCCATGTTTGCCTGTCTCCTTTATTGGTCTTGATACGCCTGCATGGTGCTACCTGAAATTGAAACACTACTGCTTGATGCTGTATTGCTGCTTGTTACTGCTAATTACTGCTTATTGCTATGTATTGATGCTTGTTCTTTAGC
>CAIQLE010000203.1 GCA_903872555.1 uncultured bacterium | reverse complement strand
TGGTACTGGGCAATCACGATTTGCACCTGCTGGCGATTGCGCAAGGCATACGCGCCTCGGGACGCAGCGATACCTTAAACGACATACTGCAGGCAGCTGACCGTGATGAATTGCTGGACTGGCTCAGGCAACAGCCGCTGGCGCTGATGGTGGAAGGCCATCTCATCGTGCATGCCGGTGTGCTGCCGCAATGGACAACAGAACAAGTACTGGCATTGTCTGCGGAGATTGAAACTCAGCTACAGGGCGATGCCTGGGTCAGTTTTCTGCGCAACATGTATGGCAACCAGCCAGCCGTATGGAGTGACGAACTCACGGGACCCGAGCGCCTGCGCTGCATCGTCAATGCCCTGACCCGTCTGCGATTTTGTACTGCCGATGGAAAGATGGAGTTCGACAGCAAAGAAGCGCCGGGACAGCCGCCCGCAGGCTATATGCCCTGGTTTGATGTGCCGGGACGAAAAACCGAAGCGACCCCTATCGTCTTTGGTCACTGGTCTACGCTGGGACTGATACAGCGCGACAGGCTGATGGGACTTGACAGTGGCTGTGTCTGGGGCGGAAAACTGAGTGCCCTGCGTTTATCAGCGCAAGCTTCAGAACGTCTGCTGGTGCAGGTGGATTGTCCGCAGCATCAGATGCCGGGCTGATAGGCTCATCGTCGGATGGACGTATGGGCAGATGGGCTCATCAGCTAATGAAGTGAACTGAGTTCACCTGAAAACATGACACGCCTGAGATACTGCTCACAGCATGTCAAAAAAATATCAGGCCTGCACAAGTCATTCACTCTGATCCGACAAGGCTGCGGCAATCACTGCATGTGAAGCCAGCGCCAGATCACGCCGGTGCGCTCCCTGCGTGGGGATAGCCGGCAGGCGTATCAGTTGCGCTGTCATGCCACCGCACTTCATGATGGCGATCACACTCTCCACAAAACTCATCTCACCGATAAAATCGGCGGCACTGTGCAGGCCACCATCGGCATCCACATAGCGTATGGCATAAGGTTGCACTGGTACCTGAGCCTCAATAGCAGCCTCAAATAAATTGGCATGAAACGGCAGCACCGTACCCTGAGGGGCGGTGGTCCCTTCAGGGAAAAAAGCGACACGCTCACCGTCATGAATACTGTGCACTAATCCTTCATAAATACGCCGCACCTCGCGTGGCTTGCCGCGCGCAATAAAAATGGTTCCTGTGTGTTCGCATAACCAGCCTATGAGAGGCCAGCTGCGTATATCGGATTTAGCGACAAAACGACAGGGATGCAGGGTGTTGACGACGAAGATGTCGAGCCAGGAAATGTGATTGCAGATAATCAGCGCCGGTGACACGGCCTGTGCCTGCGCCGTGTCATCAACAGCCAGCTTCACGCCACACAGCGTGACCAGTTGTTGCGACCAGCGCTGAATACGGCGCTCTCTGGCAACTGCCGAAAGCAAGGGAAATATCAGGCCGACTTTCCACAAGCCGACCAGTAAATGCAAGGCCAGCCTTGCCAGTGACCAGACAGGCATGGCTTAGGTCCGGCTGTAGGCGAGACGGCCAGAGACGATGGTATGCCTCACCTGACCCTGTAATTCATAACCCAGAAAGGGGGTGTGCTTGCCCTGGCTCTGCAATGCAGACGCTTCAACTTTCCAGCGTATGGCAGGATCAAAGATGCAGACATCGGCCGCACTGCCGACACTGAGCGTGCCGGCATTCAGGCCGGCGACGCGTGCTGCATCCGCAGTGATGCGTGACAGTGCCAGGCTCAGTCTGTCTGCTTCAGGCACCGTTTCATTAGCCCACTTGAGTGCCAGTGACAGCAACAACTCCAGTCCGGTAGCACCCGGCGAAGCTTCACCGAAGGGCAGCAATTTTTCATCATCATCAACCGGTGTGTGGTCTGAACAGATGGCGTCTATCGTGCCATCCAGCAGACCCTGCTGTATCGCCTCACGGTCACGCTGGCTGCGCAGCGGTGGCGTCAGGCGCGCATTCGGATCGAAGAAGCCGATGTCATGGTCGGTCAGGTGTATGTGATGAGCGCCGACATCGCAAGTAATGGGCAAGCCTTCAGAGCGTGCGGCACGCACCAGCGCAATGCCGGCAGCAGAAGACAGACGGCACAGATGCACGCGCGCGCCGGTGGCACGTACCAGTTCAAAGATGGTGAGCAGTGCAATGGTTTCGCTGATCACAGGCACACCGGCCAGACCCAGACGTGAAGCCAGCGGACCGCTGTGGGCGACACCACCTTTCCCCAGATGCGGGTCTTGCGGACGCAGCCAGACGGTATAGCCAAAGGTTTGCGCATACTGCAGCGCGCGCATCAGTACGGTGCTGTTATCGATGGTGTATTCGGCTTGCGAGAAACCGACACAGCCGGCTTCGGTCAGCTCAGCCATTTCGGTCAGCTCCTGACCTTTCAGACCCATGGTGAGCGCACCCAGCGGATAGACATGGGACTGATTCAGTATGCGCGCTCGGTGCACCAGCATCTCGACCAGCCCAGGTTCGTCCAGTACCGGATCGGTATCCGGTGGACACAAGAGACTCGTTACGCCGCCAGCCAGCGCAGCCTGCAATTCGGATTCCAGTGTGGCCTTGTATTCATAGCCTGGCTCACGCAGACGCACGGACAGATCCACCAGTCCCGGCATCACCACCAGACCTTGTGCATCGATCACCCGGCCTGCAATGAAACCTGCAGGTGCCGCACCCAGTGCAGCTATTTTGCCGTACTCAATAAAGACGTCTTGTTGCGCATCGATCTTGTTGGCCGGATCGATCACCCGACCTTGTTTGATATGAAGTTTCATAAGTCTTTTTTTTATGTGCCTGCCAGCATGCTCATCACGGCCATACGTACCGCGATACCAAAGGTCACCTGCGGCAGGATCACGGCCTGCGCGCCATCGGCCACCGCGGAATCAATTTCCACTCCGCGATTCATGGGGCCGGGATGCATGACGATGGCATCGGGTTTGGCCAGTGCCAGTCGCTCCGGAGTCAGGCCATAGCTCTTGAAATATTCCTGTGCTGAAGGCAGCAGGGCACCATTCATGCGTTCATTCTGCAGGCGCAGCATGATGATGACATCGACACCTTTCAGTCCTTCATTCATATCGGTAAAGACACGCACGCCCATTTGTTCCAGTCCGCCAGGCAGCAAGGTGCGCGGGCCTATGGCGCGCACTTCCGGCACGCCCAGTGTGGTCAGACCGTGTATGTCCGATCGTGCGACGCGGCTGTGCAAGATGTCACCCACGATCGCTACCGTCAGATTGCTGAAATCTTTTTTGTAGTGACGTATGGTGTACATGTCGAGCAGACCCTGCGTGGGGTGCGCATGACGACCGTCACCGGCATTCACCACATGCACATGGTTCTGACCGGTTTCTGTCAGGTGCTTGGCGATCAGATAAGGCGCGCCTGATTGGGCATGACGCACCACGAACATGTCGGCATGCATGGCGGACAGATTGTCGATGGTATCGAGCAGTGATTCACCCTTACTGGCCGAGGACGCTGAAATATTCAGATTGATGACATCGGCCGAAAGACGCTTGGAAGCGATTTCGAACGTAGTGCGGGTGCGCGTTGAATTTTCAAAAAAGAGATTGAAGACGCTCTTGCCGCGCATCAGAGGCACTTTTTTTACTTCACGGTCGCCTACGCTGACAAAGGAAGCAGCCGTATCGAGAATGCGGCTGATGACCGCCTTGGGCAGGCCGTCGAGGGTAAGCAAATGTTGCAGCTCGCCGTTTTTATTCAGTTGCGGGTTATGCATGGGCTATGGTCAGTGAAAAGTGGCCGTCATCGGCCTGTTGCAGCACCAGCTGCTGATCGGATGCGAGTGTAATGGTTTTTGCGACGAAGTCGGCGGCGACCGGCAGTTGTCGTCCGCCGCGATCCAGCAGTGCAGCCAGCATGACTCGGGCCGGACGGCCGTAGTCAAACAGGGTGTTGACCGCTGCGCGCGTGGTGCGACCTGTGTAGAGCACATCGTCAACCAGCAAGATTGTTTTACCTTCTACTTCAAAGGGTATCTGACTGGGCTTCACTTCGGCTGACAAGCCACGCTCTGAAAAATCATCGCGATAAAAAGAGACATCGATATAACCGACATCGGTCACCGACAAGCTGCGCGCCAGACGCTCGGCCAGCCAGGCGCCGCCGGAATAAATGCCGACGATGGCGAGATTTTCAGTGCCCGCCAGCGCAGTGGTGACGGCGCTTTCCAGCTGGGCGTACAAAGCTTCGGCATCAAGTTCAGGATGGATCATGTTCATCAAAGTATTGTTGAAGTATCAGTGCCGCAGCATCGCTGTCGACATGCTGGCCGCGCTGCTGTTGCAGTACGGCCGAGGTGTAACGTTCATCCACCAGTATCGCTGCAATGCCGTAGCGACCCTGGATCTGATGGGCAAAACGGCGGCAGCGCACTGTCATTTCATGCTCAGCGCCATCTGGGTGCAGCGGCAGACCGACCACGACTTTCTCGGGTTGCCATTCTTTCAGCAGGCTTGCTATCGCCGCAAATTTAGCGTCATTGGTGGCGGCCTCTATGATGCTCAGCGGCTGCGCCTGCCTGAGTAGGGTGTTGCCAACAGCGACACCGATACGCTTGAGACCGAAATCAAAACCTATCACCGTGCCCATGCGCAAGCCCCCGGTCGCGCATCACGCATGCCCGGCTTCCCCGGTCAGATGTCTGGGATCAATACCCAGCAAATTCATGGCCGCGGTAAAGCGCAGCTCTATGGGTGTATCAAACAAAATCGCCGCATCAGCGCGCACGGTCAGCCAACCATTGCGCAGAATTTCATCTTCCAGTTGTCCGGCACCCCAGCCTGCGCAGCCCAGCGTCACAATCAGCCGGTCCGGTCCTATGCCATTGGCCACGGCTTCGAGCACATCGCGTGAGGTGGTGAGCGAGACTTCATCAGACACCTTGAGCGAGGAGGTGTAAACCACGCGCGGCACATCCGGTGCATGCAGCACGAAGCCGCGTTCCACCTGCACTGGTCCACCGAACAGCACCGGCTTATCGGGCCGGGCAAGGTCATGCGGAGTGATTTCCAGCGCCAGATCCAGACGTTCGAACAGCACACCCATGCTCAGATCGGTAGGTCGGTTGATGATCATACCCAACGCACCGCTTTCATTGTGCTCGCAGATATACACAACGGTGCCACCAAAAACCGGGTCGAGCATATTCGGCATGGCGATCAGGAAATGATCAGCCAGTTGCAATTGCGGGGTGTCGTAAGAAAAATCGGGGGCTTCCGCGGTGGACGCGGTGGAGGATGGGTGCTGCGCTTTGCCTTGCTTGGCCATAGTGCGCATTTTAGCAGCAATGCACGCACAAGCCGAAGCGCGGCTACACTGCCGGCTTCCCGCATAGTCTTTAACGCAATTTCAGGCGAATTTTATGACGACAAATTACGACACGGCCCTGGTCTGGTTCCGGCGCGACCTGCGCAATTTCGACCATGCCGCCCTGCATCACGCGCTGGCAAACTGCAAGCGTGTGTATTGCGCTTTCATTTTTGACAAGGACATTCTTGATCCGCTACTTGAATACGGAACGCTGGACAGGCGCGTCGCCTTTATTCATGACAGCCTGACAGAACTTGATGCCGCACTCAGGCAGGACGGTGGCGGACTGATCGTGCGCCACGCGTCGGCAGCTCAGGCTATCGTCACGCTGGCTGAAGAACTGGGTGTCGATGCGGTGTTCGTGAATGAGGATTACGAGCCGGCTGCGGTGGCACGCGATCAGTTCGTTGCAGATGAACTGAAGAAAGCGGGCCGTCAGTTATTGCGCTTCAAGGATCAGGTGATTCATGAAAAAGAAGAAGTGCTGTCGCTGGCAGGCAAAGCCTTCTCGGTCTTCACGCCCTATAAGAATGCCTGGCTGAAAAAATTCCAGCTGGCCGCAGGCGGTTTGGACAGTTCACTGCTGCCACATTTTGATTGCACGCCAAAGCAAGGACAACTGGGCGTGCCCCCGAAGCTGTCCGCTCTGCCAACGCTTGCTCACATGGGTTTTGAGAGCTGTGATCTGGCTGCACTGCATCTGCCGGCCGGTATGAGTGGCGGACAAAAATTACTCGATGATTTTTTGCCGCGCATGCAACGCTATGATGAGACGCGCAATTTTCCTGCGGTAAAAGGCCCTTCTTATTTATCCGTGCATCTGCGCTTCGGCACAGTGTCCATTCGTTCGCTGGTACGCCATGCCATGCAGGCACTGCAGTCTGGCACGGGAGGCGATGGTGCGGCGGTGTGGCTGTCTGAACTGATATGGCGGGATTTTTATTTCATGATCCTGCATCACCATCCTCACGTGACTCAGCGTGCTTTCAAACCCGACTATGATCGTATCGCATGGGAAGAAGGCGCGGAAGCTGACGCTGCTTTTGCGGCCTGGTGTGAAGGACGCACAGGCTATCCGCTGGTGGATGCCGCCATGCTGCAACTCAATCAGACGGGCTATATGCATAACCGCCTGCGTATGGTAACTGCCTGTTTTCTGATTAAGGATCTGGGCATACATTGGCAAAGGGGCGAAAATTATTTCGCACGCCAGCTGAATGACTTTGATCTCTCCGCCAATAACGGTGGCTGGCAATGGGCTTCTTCATCGGGCTGCGATGCTCAGCCTTATTTCCGGATTTTCAATCCCATCACTCAATCGGAAAAATTCGATTCCGAAGGCAAATTTATCAAGCGCTATCTGCCCCAGTTATCGAAGCTGGATGCCAAATATATTCATGCACCCTGGCTGGCACCTGAGCTGAGCCTGAAGATGGCCGGCCTTAGCCTGGGCGAACATTACCCGCGACCCATCGTTGCGCATGACGAAGCGCGCAAGCGCACGCTGGAACGTTATGCCGTAGTGAAAAAATAAATCACTGCGCCATGCTATTGACTGGCCTGCTATGGCGCGCCAGATCATACTGGGTTGCACCGCTGTCTTTACCGGCACATTTGAGCCAGTCAGGATGCATCAGCGTATCGCGCAGATCACGCCGGCCCGCTTCCCAGCGTTCCAGTACCGACACGCGCGAAAATTCATAGTCCATGGATTCCAGTTCATAGGGGCCTTCTCTGTAGATCAGATGCACCAGATCGATGGGCTCAACTTTTGCAAACGATTTCAGATCCTCGACTTCCGGATCATCCAGCAAGTCCTCTGGCAGCTTGAGCAGTAAATCTGAAATTGCACGCCGTGTATTGGTCAGCTCAGCCACCATATTGCTGGTGTAACGTGTACGGCTGGAATACAAAATATCTTTTTGACGCTTTAACACTTCATCGAAATTTTTCGGTAAAGCGCCGTGCGCATTAAACAGATCCACCTGAAACACCAGCAGGCTTTCCTGATTGTCGCGCTTGTCCAATACCTGCTGCAGAGGTGTATTCGACAAGATGCCGCCATCCCACCAGGCTTCTCCCTCAATCATTACGGGAGGAAATGAGGGCGGCAAGGCACCGCTGGCCATCACATGCTCAGGACCGATACGTGTCTCCCGATTGTCAAAGTAATGAGAATTGCCGGTCCTGACATTCACTGAGCCCAGCGATAAACGTATGCCGCCATCATTAATCAGATCAAAATCAATTAAAGACTCTAGCGTGGCACGTAAGGGTGCCGTGTCATACAGGCTGAGCGCAGCCGCTGTGCCTGCGGGCTGAAATGATGGTGGTAGCAGCCGTGGCTGATAAAAACCCGGAATGCCTATCAGGGCTGCATGCCATGCGCTTATTTGATTCAGCACACTGCGTTGCTCGCTGTTTTCTGTCATCGCGCGCAGCCAGGGTATCAGCGCCGTAGGATCAGCCAGAGCGGGCATACCGGAAGAGACAGTATGCCAAAACTCTGTCAGCCGCTGCACGCGTCGTTCGGGCGGATTACCGGCAATGATGGCGGCATTGATCGCACCTATCGATACACCGACCAGCCAATCGGGCTGATAGGGAGAACCGGACAATTCTTCAAAAGCGCCTGCCTGATACGCCCCCAGGGCGCCGCCGCCTTGCAAGACCAGAGCAATGCGGTCATGCGGGCGGTGCATGCGGGTAGTCTTGAGATCAGTAGTCCAGTGTATTTTCATCCATGCCTCCTGTCAGTGTGTAAGCCAGAAGTAAACCGTAAGCCATACGGACAGTCAGTCTGACTCAGGCTGCCCTGCGTGATGGTGCATGCATATTTTTCAGTAATGCCAGCAATTCATCCTCAAGATAAGGCTTGCCTATGTAGGCCGCCACACCCAGCTGTGCTGCACGTTCACGATGCCTGTCTGCTGTACGGGACGTGATCATGATTACTGGCACCTCTGCAAAGCGCGCATCTTCTCTGAGTAAGCCCAGTAATTCAAAACCGTCCATACGCGGCATTTCTATATCGAGCAGGATGGCTGCCGGCAGCTGTAGCTGCAATTTTTCCCAGGCATCCACGCCATCACGCGCCAGCGCAACGCTATAGGCATGACGCTCCAGCAGACGCTGGCTGGCGCGACGCACGGTGAGTGAATCATCGACCACCAGAATCAATGGTTTGAGCGCTTCTTGTGCACTATGTGCAGCCCTCACAGGCATACGCTGATCAAGATAGCCTGACTGCGCGCTATGCAGCATGCGTTCCAACAAAGGAAACGGATGAATGATCAGCGCAATACTGCCATCGCTCAGGAGAGTGGCACCGGCAATACCGGAGACGTGTGCAATTTGCGGCCCGGTATTTTTGATAATGATTTCACGCTGCCCGCCTATAGCTTCCAGCTCGAGTGCCAGATAACGATCAAGCTGACGCACGATCAGCACTGGTATACGCTGACCTGGATTGCGCGCAGGAACAGCCTCAGCCAGCAGCCCACCCAGATGATGGAATGCAATCTGCCGGCCCTGCCATGTCAGGCAGCCTTCGGCACAGGCCTGATCTCTGTCGCTCTGACTCAGCTGCAGCACTTGCTGCACCATGGATGAAGGCAGAGCGTATTGCCTTTCACCCGCCGTCACCATCATGACGCGCAAACTCGCCAGTGACAGCGGCACTTTCAGGGTAAAGCAACAGCCCTCACCTGCGCGGCTGCTTATATCTATCGCAGCACCGATTGCATGCAAACTCGTACGCACCGCATCCATGCCTATGCCACGGCCAGCCAGTTCGCTGACCTGGCTGGCGGTGGAAAATCCGGGCTCAAAAATCAAGGCCGATAAGCTGGTTTCATCGGCCGTCGCATCGGCCGCCAGCAACCCTCTGTCTATGGCCTGTGCTCGAATTTTTTCATAATCCAGACCACGGCCATCATCGCTTAGCTGCAGCAGCAATTCATTACTCTGCTGGGACAGACGTATGCGCAACTGACCCGTACGGATCTTGCCCTGTGCTTCGCGTTCCAGCGGTGCTTCGATACCATGTGCCATCGCATTGCGAATCAGATGTTCCAGCGGTGCAGACAGGCTGTCGAGCAAAGCACGATCCAGTTCCAGACCTTCGTCCTCAATCAGCAATTCGGCTTCACGTTGCGTCTCGCGCGCAGCCTGTCTTAGCAAATAGCGCAAGCGCGGTGCCAGACTTGAGAAAGGAAGCGCTCGCGCCAACTTCAGATCGGCCTGCAAACTGCGCGCATGCCGCCCCTGAATTAAGACGGATAATCCCAAGGCATCATGCTGCTTTGCCAGACTGCGCTGCACGCTGCTGATGTCGGCCAGGCTCTCTGCCATCATGCGGGTAATTTCATGCAGCCGGGTGTAACGATCAAATTCTAGCGGATCGAATTCATTCGCCAGACCGGGCCTGGACTGCGAAGCTATACCTGATTCCGAGGCGATCTCGAGCTCGCGTAATTGGCCGCGCAGTCGAAGAATATTTTCGGAAAGCTCTGTGATCACAGCCCGCTGCTGATGCAACTCAGTTCCCAGCTGCGAGCTGCCGACCATGAGCTCAGCCGCACCACTGACAAAACGCTCCAACAGATCAGCACGCAATCGCAATTGCAATGAAGCTGATTTTTCCTGACCCATGCTGCTCTTGTCTGCCGCGCTGCTGATGTCTGCTGTGTTGGCTTTGTCAAGCGCAATGGCAGTGTCTTGCAGATCAGGATGCTCTGCGTCGTTGACAGTAAGCGCTTTGTAGTCCTTCTGCGTGGCAGCATCGATGGGCACGGACATGACGACAGGTGAAACTTCCACGCTTAATAATTGAGGCAAGCGCTGATCAAACTCCGATTGCAGTTGCCGCAATTGATATGTATCGAATGAGGTCGACTGCGCTGACTTCGAAAAGCCGGATACGCTGTCTTCCCATCGGTGAAATGCATCACCCAGCACCAGCTCGCCCGCCATGCGCGCACTACCCTTGAGTGTGTGAAGTATGCGTAGCATCTGAGCCGGAGCATCGCTCGCCGATGGCAGGCCTATCCAGGATGACAAGGCCTGTTCAAGCTGGGGCAAGTAATCAGCCAGCTCTTCCCTGAAGAGGACACGCAATTCGTCTTGCTCATCAGGCATCGCTGTTGAAACCGGCATGGATGCCATGACGGGTAGTGCTGTGCTTTGAATTACTTTATCAGCTGTGTCAACTATGCCTGCAGTGTTGGCTGTATCCTCGAAGCCAGCTATGTCCGCAATTATTTCGGCAGCTGTTGCAGTAGCGTACTCGCTCTGCATTGCCTGAGCTGCCTCCTGATTATTTTTTATACCGACCTCTGAGGCAGGTTCTGAAGCGATATCAAGTGTCGATTCAAGCTGGTCTATGCTCTGAATGAAGAGCGCACCTGAAAGCTGAAGCAGCTGCTCAATGATATGCGTCCCTGCTTCTACTTCGCTATGCTCCGTTAATTGCCCTAGCTGCTTTTCAAGCATGCTGACGGCTTCCATCAAGCTGTCAGCATACTGAGTGGCATGCTCGAAATGTAATAAGCTTTCCAGTGAGGACTCCAGCGCCAGCGCAATCTTGTGCATGGCCTGCAGGCCCACTGTTGCTGCACTGCCTGATAAGGCATGCGCTGCATGCACGGCCTCAAGTGGTAAAGCCAGTCCCGGGGACTGTGCCCAGTCTGACAAGAGTGCGCGTAATTGCTGAACCCGCTCGCCGGCTTCCTGAATAAAAATGCTTTTCAGTGCTGTACTACACGCTGGCTGCGTTGCGTCCGGCACGCTGAGCGGCTGGGAGTGATCAAATAATGTTGTGCTGAGAGGCAAACGGCTAAACGCCTGTTCCAGCAAAACCAGACGTTCTGCAAATGCCTGCTGCCATCGCGTATCACTGCTCTGCTCGGACTTAGTCTGCTTAGCCTCATCCGGGATGGGCTCAGTCTGCATGGGATGTAAAAATTCCAGCAATTCAGTCAGTGCCGCACAGAGTGCATCGGCCTCGAGTATCTGAAGCACTGCTTGCATCTGCTGCAGCTGCTTGTGACAGGCTGGCAGCAAGGCGGTCAGGGTGCCTTCCTTACTTGATGTTTCGATTTGATGCTCTAGCGAAGTCAGGCTATCCAGCATTGCTCGGGTGATGGCTTGCAGCAAACCACTGGCTTCCACTGACTGCGACAGTCGGTGTAAACCATGCCCATCGAAGGATACATCGCCCATCGCAAGATCAGACATGAGTACTGCGATGCGATTCAGGAAGTTGCTTTCATCAGGCAGCCTGTGCCCCTCCTTCAGTCCCTGTCGCAGGCATAGCAGGCAGGCGGCCAGATGCAGGCTTTCCTGCTCCGATAAGGGCGCATGTTCAAGACGACTTTGCAAATGCAGCATGGCAGGCAATAAGACTTGATAAGCAGCTTCGTCCTGCAAGGCTTGTATCAGTCCTGGCCATGCTGCAATACATGTGTTGGCAGCGCCGGATGTTTCAAAGGCCGACAACATCAGTTCAAGTTGAGTCTCAAAGCGAGAACCAGCAGTCAAGCCTGACAACAGCACAGAGCGGGCAAGACTGGCGTCGCGCGGAAATTGCCACTCCAGCCTGTACACGCGCATGACCTGCTGCGCTGTCTGGCTCAGAACAGGCCTATGCGCAAGTTCGAATAAAATTTCTCTGATCAGACCGAGTGAACGCGATGAATTAGCTACACAGAGAGAAGACTCTGCCTGACTGATTGATTTGACTTGTCTGACCTGTCTGATGATGGCAGCCAGAATTTTCTTTGAGCGACTCAGATCAAGCACATTAGTCTGTGCAATTTCCATGACATAGGAAATCATCACCAGCCAGTACAGCTTGTCACTTTCATCCGTGCAGCATTGCACAATACGCGACAGTATCGTCACCAGTGCAGCTGCAGTCTGCTGACGCTGCACATCACTTTCAGCACGCAGGTAATCGAGAAGACAAGCATCCGCTGCGGTGCGCACTTGATCAAGATCGGCAAAATCATGAGCCGGGTTAGGGCCAAGCGCTTCGCTCAATGCCTGCTGCGCAAGTAGGATCAAATCATGCTCGAGACAGCTGAAATCAAGGCTTAGCGTCATGTCACGCCGCAGAGATAGCAGACGGGAGGGATGCGCACTGCTGGCAGGTGAAAGACTGCTCAATGCAGACCAGCATGGCAATAAATCGGCAGGGCGTGAGATATGCCCGTGCAGCAAAGCTGCTAAGGCATGGCGCAGGATCTGCAGGCTCTGCCCGGCAACTGTGATCCATGCTGTAGCTGCAGGTGATGTATGCGTACGCTCTCGCAGCAACGATTCGCATAACAGTCTGCAGAGCGCTGCCAGACTGTCCTGCTCAATGAATTCCAGCGCTGCTGCGGTTTCTGCGAGCAAGGTATCGAGAGGATGCGTGGCTGCGGCATCCGCCCCAGCCGGCAAGGAAGACTGTAAATAGGTCTGTATTTCTGACAGACTTCGATCGATTTCAGCAATCAGCGCAAACTCAGCTGAAGTGGGCAGCGTTGTGGAAGCGCGCTCTGAATTCATCGTCAATTCGTGATGCGAAAGCGTGCAATCGCCTGACTCATCGCCTCTGCCAATGCGCCCAGTTCCTGTACTGACGAAGCCGTCATTTGTGTGCCATGACGGGTGTGCTCAGTCACAGTCAAAATGCTGTCTATGTTGCGTGCCACATGGTCGGCCAGCGTGGACTGCTCTTGAGCAGAGGAAGAAATGCCCTGTATGAGTTCCGCCAGATGATGTGAAATTCGGCCTATATCTGCCAGTGCTGCTCCCGCAGTATCGGACAAGCGGGTGCCCTCGACCACGCCCTGAGTGGATCTTTCCACGGCATGCACCGCTTCCTGTGCATCGGCCTGCACCGTCTTGATCAGTTGCGCGATCTGACGTGCCGCTTCGCCACAGCGTTCAGCCAGCCGCTGCACTTCTTCCGCGACCACCGCAAAGCCTCGACCGGCCTCACCCGCCGATGCTGCCTGAATCGAAGCATTCAACGCCAGCACATGAGTCTGTTCTGTGATCTCAGAAATCAAATCCGTGATATCGCCGATTTCCAGTGAAGATTCACTCAGCCGTTTAATACGCTTGGCGCTTTCCTGCATCTGCTCGCGCAAGAGTTGCATGCCGCGTATCGTATTCTGGACTGCTTGCTCACCCTGCTGAGCAGCACCGACCGAAGTCTGAGCCACATCAGCTGATTCACTGGCAGCGCGTGATACCTGATGAATCTGTGCCGTCATTTGCAACACCGCCTGCCCGGTCTGACGGATTTCCTCCGACTGTCGTGCCGCCAGTGTCAGCAATTCGCCCGAGATACTCTCGGCATTGCTACAGGCATTCGCCACCTGCGTGGTGGTCTGTCCGACTTTGGCGAGGAGTTTGCATAACTCTTCGAGTGTGAAATTGACGGAATCGGCAATCGCTCCGGTGATGTCTTCAGAGACCGTCGCGTGTATGGTCAGGTTACCTTCAGCGACTTCCTGCAATTCATTCATCAGACGCAAAATCGCGGCCTGATTTTTTTGATTGATCTGACGCGCGGCCTCTTCTTCTTCCACTGCTTTTTTGCGCTGCATTTCAGCCTGAGTACGGCGCGCATCGGCCGTCACCGTGGCACGCCGGCTTTCATACAGGAGTATCAGTCCCGAAGCCAAGGCAAACAGGATGAAAAAAATCACGCTGACAGACAAAGCCCATGAGGTCCAGCTCCCCTCGCCTTCCCGTAATCGATATGCATCCTGCAAATCAATCAGACGTTCACGCAGGGTTTCGTTATCCGTAAATATTTGTCGCTCTGCTTCTTTGGCAGCGATGAAATATTTGAGATTACTCAGTATGCTGCTCAGCTGCCCCTGATACACCGTAAAATTATTTTGCAATTCATTCAGGCGGGCACGGGCATCTGTATGACTCGTCATCGGCAGACGCAATACAGCACTGCCTTCCAGAAAGCCGCTGATGATGTCGCGAAAGGTATTCGCATCTCTGCCCAAAAGAAATGCTGTGTCCTGATTGATGCCCTCTGGTGTTAAAAACTCATTCGCATTTTTACCCATGCGCTGGGTCAGCATCACCAGCTGTCCGGCGGCAGCGATCTCGCGCGGGGATGCGCCATTCTGCGCATTCAGCGTCGCAATCTGCTCGGCCAGCTCAAGTAAAACAGGACTGATCTTATTCAGGCTTTGTAAGGTCGTGCGAAATCCCACCAGTTGTTTTTCTCTTGCCAGTAACTCTGCGGCCGCACGATCCGAGGCTAGCCACGCATGCCTGATGCTGGCCAGTTTTTTGGCCAGTGCTTCATCGGCTGCGGGCAATTCGCGCCCCTGCCATGTACCCCCATCCGACAAGATTCGCAGCGACTCACTAATGGCGTTGCGACTTTGATCCAATTGGCGAAACGCATCGCGATTACCCTGAATCGCATTCGGGGCAGCTTTGCCCAGACGCTGGGAATGCATCACCAGCTCTCCTCCCATTTGGGTCAGAACCGAGGCCGTAACGGTGTATTTCGCATTTAGCCAGGCCAGTGCTGAGAGACTCAGCAGTGACAGCGCCAGTCCCAGATGCAGGCTGCGTTTCAGTGATGGCAGGGAGCGAGTTTCCAGCCAGTGCGTCAGCCAGGCCTGTTGTTTGATTCGCCCGCGCCAGGTCTTGAGTAAGGATGCGATGCGCCATTCATTCAGTCTTGGTGCCGAACGCTGCGATGCCTGCCCGGTAGCGGCCGTACCTGTAGCTTGAGATGCTGTCTGCGCAGCGATTTGATTCGCACTGCTCAGATCTTGTCGTGGTTCGATGTCCATGAATGCTCCACAGAGGTAATGGGTTTGTCAGAGGTGCGGCTTAGTGCACGCCTATCTCCAGGAAGGTCGGTTCATGCGTCAGCGCCTGCAAGTCAATGGCGCGCCAGCTTTGTCCTTCACGATCCAGATAATTTTTGCCCATCCATGCCGCCACCTCAGCCGAGGCTGTCTGTGTGCTCAGCTCAGCCAGATTCACCATGCCATTCAGCTTCGATAAGCGCAGGGCGCAGGGTGCGTTCAGAGATTCGGACAGGAGCAGCAGACGATCACTCGCGGCCAATGGTGCAACCGGTTTTCCCATGAACCCCGGAAGATCAATCACACCCATCATGTGACCGCGGTGATGGACCAGTCCCAGAAACCAGTCCTGCGTCCATGGAACGGTGCAGAGATCATTCAAAGCGATCACTTCCTTGCTATGACTGAGTTGAATCAGCCAATGCAAATCACCGGTTTGCACTGCCAGTCGCAGATCTTCTTTTGCGCTCTTGCTTTGGGCTTGCTGAGTTTTTTGTGCCAGTGCCTGCTGAAAATCACGCAATGCCTGACGTCGTGTCTGAGTTGACGACAAAGCGGATTCCACTTTGAGCGCTGCGATATCGTTGATCGTCGTTTTTTCCATTGCTTCAGGCAGAGCTGCGTGACAAGGCAGCAATTTTTTGCAGCAATATCTGGGGATCAACGGGCTTGACGATATAGTCGCGTGCTCCTTGTCGCATGCCCCAGATGCGGTCCGTCTCTTGCTGTTTGCTGGTACAGATAATCACGGGCAAATGCTGGGTCGCGGGATCTCGAACGATGGCACGCGTGGTTTGAAAACCATTCTGTCCGGGCATCACGACATCCATCAAAACCAGATGGGGCGGATGCTCTTTGATATAGCGTAAGGCTTCTTCGCCGTTGTCTGCGGTGGCGACCGAATAGCCATGCTGGGTCAGGATCTCCGCCAGAAAATGTCGCTCAGTGGCTGAATCGTCAACAATCAGAATATGTTTGATAGACATGGGATGATCCCTGAGAATGAATGAAGCGAGCAGCTGGAGCTTATGCCATGGCACTGATGTGCACATGCTCGCGCACAGTTTTCAGCAAGCTGTCTTTGGTAAAGGGTTTGGTGAGGTAGGCGGTGGCACCTGCAAGTGCGCCACGGGCGCGATCAAACAGACCGTCGCGTGAAGAAAGCATGACCAGCGGTATGGCGTGAAATTGCCGGCTTTGCCGTATCAGGCTGCAGGTCTGGAAGCCATCCAGCCGAGGCATCAGAACATCGCAAAAAATCAGCGCCGGTTTGCGCTCAAGGATGATGGCAAGTGCAGCATAGCCATCTTCGGCCAGAATGACCGGGTAGCCCGCCTGAGACAGAAAGATTTCAGCTGATCGCCGTATCGTGCTGCTGTCGTCTATGACCAGAATCTCTGATCCTGAAGCAAGCTCAGATAAGGGATAGGAAGCTTGTTGCGGTACACCCATTGCGCCACCCGATGAAAGTATTCATGGAATCGGGCGCAAATTTAACAAAAATGACAACTAGTTAAAACATTGAAAATCAAACTTTGTTCAATATCGGTGTTTTGGAGACACATCTCGTAAAACTTGGGGTCAGGAACAGAGTGTTCCTGAGAATCGAAGCGAGCGAAGCGGTTGATCCGTATCGCTCGCCTCGGGCAGACTGATTTAGATTGCCACCATCTCGAAATCTTCCTTGCGGGCGCCACATTCTGGGCAAGTCCAGTTCATAGGAACCTGATCCCAGCGCGTGCCCGGGGCAATGCCTTCATCGGGCAAACCGGCTTCTTCGTCATAGACCCAACCACAAATCAGGCACATCCAGGTTTTGTATTCTTGCTCGGTTTTGTTGTTATCACTCACAGCACAGCCCTTAAAGTAAAATGCACAATCAGCTATCTTAATGCTTTCCCTGTGCAAATCCAAACTTCTCCGCTCGTGCTGACCTTTGGCCTGACCGACCCGGTCGGGGCGATAGGTATACAGGCCGACCTTGCAGCGTTCGCCGCGATGGGATGCCATGGCGTTTCCGTCATCACCGCTCTCTCCATAGGCGACACCACCGGCACCGAAGATGTGCAGGCGGTTGACCCTGAATGGATTGCCGATCAGGCGCGTGTACTACTGGAAGACATGCCTGTGGCCGCTTTTAAAGTCGGCCACCTTGGAAGCATAGAAACCATTTCCGTGATTGCCGAGATCGTCTCCGATTATCCGGAGGTGCCGCTGGTGCTGGACCCCTTCGCGACCACACTGCCGGATCAGGAAGTGGATGAGGAAGTCTTGCTGGCCTTGCGTGAACTGCTGGTACCTCAGACCACCCTATTACAAGTCTCGCTGGATGAGCTGTCACGTCTGGCAGAGACCTGGCGCGAAGCCAGCGAAGAATCCATGCTCGAAATCGATGCCGCCCAGCTCATAGAGTTTGGTTGCGAATATCTGTTTGTGACGGGCGTTCCCGGCGACGCGCATGATGTGACGAATATTCTATTCAACAGCGATGGCATCGTTCGCACCGACAGCTGGCAGCGACAGGCCGGACCCTTCATAGGCGCAGGCAATACCTTGTCGGCTACCATTGCAGCCATGCTGGCAAATGGTCTGGATGTGCCGGAAGCGGTATTCGAAGCGGAAGAATTTACGAATGCCGCACTGACCAATGCACAGCGACTGGGCATGGGCAAGCTGGTACCTGATCGTTTCTTCTGGGCCCGCGAGCCCGATGCTGATCCTTCCTGATTCGGCAATAAGCTACTCCTCATCCAAGCAAAACACTACCGAGGTTCATGTGTCTAATAACGATATTTTGTTCGAACGCGCTCAGCGCAGCACGCCCGGCGGCGTGAACTCACCCGTGCGGGCATTTCGCTCCGTCGGTGGCACCCCGCGTTTCGTCACACGCGCACAAGGGCCTTACTTCTGGGATGCTGATGGCAAGCGCTATATCGACTACATAGGCTCATGGGGCCCGGCCATAGTCGGCCATGCTCACCCGCAGGTGATCAGCGCGGTGCAACAGGCTGCCGTCAATGGCTTATCTTTCGGCGCACCGACTGAAGGCGAAATCCTGATGGCCGAAGAAATTTGCAAACTGGTGCCTTCGATAGAACAAGTGCGTCTGGTCTCTTCCGGCACGGAAGCGGCGATGAGTGCCTTGCGACTGGCACGTGGCGCTACCGGTCGTGATCTGATCATCAAATTTGAAGGCTGCTATCACGGCCATGCCGATTCTTTGCTGGTCAAAGCCGGTAGCGGTCTGCTGACCTTTGGTAATCCGACTTCTTCAGGTGTGCCGGCAGATTTCGCCAAGCACACCATGGTCCTGGATTACAACCATCCTCAGCAACTGGAAGACGTATTCAGCAAGATGGGCTCCAGCATTGCTGCCGTGATTGTCGAACCGGTGGCAGGCAATATGAATCTGCTGCGTGCCACACCTGAATTTCTTCAGACCATGCGCCGCCTGTGTACACAGCATGGCGCTATTTTGATGTTTGATGAAGTGATGTCAGGCTTTCGCGTAGCACTCGGTGGTGCGCAGGCACTGTATGACATCAAGCCTGACATGACGGTGCTGGGCAAAGTGATCGGTGGTGGACTACCTGTGGCTGCCTTTGGTGGCCGCGCCGATCTGATGCAACATCTGGCACCGCTGGGCGGTGTGTATCAGGCCGGCACACTGTCCGGCAATCCGGTGGCGGTGGCTGCAGGTATGAGCACACTGAAAATCATTCAGCAGCCGGGCTTTTATGAACATCTCACGGCGCAGACACGCAAACTGGTGGACGGCTTATGCAGTGCCGCCTCGGAAGCGGGCATTGATTTCTGTGGTGATGCCATAGGTGGCATGTTTGGTCTTTACTTCACACGCAAGCTGCCGGTCAATTATGCGGAAATGATGACCTGCGATAAGGAGCGCTTCAATCGCTTCTTCCATGCCATGCTGGACGCTGGCGTTTATCTTGCGCCTTCTGCTTTTGAAGCCGGCTTTGTATCGGCCATGCATGATGATGCGGTGATTGCTGAAACTGTCAGTACAGCCGCTGCAGCATTCAAGAGCTTATCTGCGTAAAAGGCGGGTGATGAGATGCCGGTGATGTATGCAGGTGATGAGTGCAGGTCAGCCTGAACTCATCACCCAGCCTGCATTGAATTACTTCAGCCAGCCGCGCCTGCGGAAGTACCAGAAGGGTGTCACGGCGCTGGCCACCATCATCAGCAAGGCCAGTGGGTAACCCAGACTCCAGTTCAGCTCAGGCAGTATGCGGAAATTCATGCCGTAGATACTGGCAATCAAAGTCGGCGGCAGGAAGGCCACCGAAGCTACCGAGAAAATCTTGATGATCTTGTTCTGGTTGATGTTAATGAAACCAACCGTGGCATCCATCAGGAAGTTGATCTTGTCGAACAAGAAGGCGGTGTGTCCGTCCAGTGATTCAATATCACGCAAGATCTGGCGTGCATCATCAAACTGATCTGAATTCAGCAAACGGCCACGCATCATGAAGCTGACTGCGCGCCTTGTATCCATCATATTGCGCCGGATGCGACCATTCAAATCTTCCTCATGCGCCATGGCATTCAGCGATTCTGCAGCATCCTGGTCACTGATGTCTTTCTGCAGCACGCTGCGGCTGACTTCTTCCAGATTTTGATAAATGCCTTCAAGCGCATCGGCGGAATACTCAACGTCGGTGGCATACAGATCGAGCAGCACATCCTTGAAATCTCCGATCGATCCCGGGCGTGAACGGGCACGCATACGCACCAGACGGAACACAGGCAAGTCATCGCTGTGCATGGAGAACAATAAGTTGCGCGCCAAAATAAAGGCCACCGTGATGACGCGAGATTCACCTTCATCTTCTTCCAGCAGGAAGTCCGAACGCAGGTGCAGATCGCCATTGTCGGCTTCGTAATAACGGGCTGAGGCCTCGATATCCTTGACTTCATCTTCATCGGGCAGCATCACGCCATAGATGCTGCGCACCCAGTCACGCTCTTCATCGCTGGGATCGGTCAGGTCAACCCAAATCGGTGTGGCGCGCTCCAAATCCGCGCGCGTCTCTATGTTGACCTGGCTAAGCCGGCCGTTCTGCAGGACGAATACATTGATCATTAGCTCTCCCGGCAACAAAGCCCGCGGCTGACCCATCAAAGTCAGTGCGTGCTGTCTGTTAAAACTATCAGGGAACGTGGCCGTCTGGCCATGCGCGCCTGCTCACCAAAACCCGGCAAGCGGCGCGAGTAAGGAAAGCGCTAGCTTGCGATGAGGCCGTCAAATGACGTTTGGTGACATGAGGTGGGACTGCCCAAGGCGGGTCTCCGTTTACAAAAACAGCGCAAGTGTACTTTTATTAGGGCGAATTAAGCAAGCCTGAAGGCCGGCCGGGCCTGAAGATTCAGGGCAGATCCGCGCTGTTCATGCGCTGCATGATCAGAGCTGTTCGGCGACCCAGATAATTGGAATCCAGATGGCGGCCGTAATAACGGGGATTCGGCAGCATCACGGCCAGCCTTGCTGCATCCTGCTGACCAAGGCCGGCGGCGGGCACGCCGTAATAACGACGCGCTGCAGCTTCGCAGCCAAACACCCCATTGCCCCACTCCACGACATTCAAATAGATCTCAAAGATGCGCCGCTTGTCCATCACCATTTCCAGCATGTAGGTGATGATCATTTCCTGTGCCTTGCGGGCATAGCTGCGCTGACCGGAAAGGAACAGGTTCTTGGCCAGCTGCTGCGTAATGGTTGAGCCACCTGATACCACCTTGCCCTTCTTGGCATTTTTTTCGTAAGCCTTTTGCAGGGCTTCCCAGTCCACACCTTCGTGCTCAGCGAAATTGGCATCTTCAGCAGCTATGATGGCGCGCTTGAGATGATTCGAGATGCGGTTATATGGCACCCATTGCTGCTGTAACTGAGCCTTGGGATTTTTTTCTTGCAGCAGTGACAGCTGAGCCCGCATGAATGCGGTCGAAGTCGGATTGTGATTTACCCACCAGCAGATATGCAGGAAATACCATCCCTGTAACAGCAGCACCAACAGCAAAGGTACCGCCAGCAGCCACAGCAGGAAACGACGCTTGATACTCATAACTGTTCACGCAGCATCTGATAGACGCTTGCCGTCTCGGGCATCACACCACGCCACAGTAAAAAAGAAGCCGCGGCCTGCTCTACCAGCATGCCCAGACCATCACGCACACGTGCGCCATGCTGGCTGGCGAATTGCATGAATACGGTGGGCGCTGCGCCATACATCATGTCGTAGGCAAAGGTATGCGGCGCAAAGATGGTTGGCGAGCATGCCGGCAACTCGGATGACAGGCTGGCGGAGGTCGCATTGATGACGATATCAAATGCCTCAGGCAAGTCATTCAGCTCATGCGCCACAAGCTTGCCGGAGGCCTGTGAAAAATGAGACACCAGTTCCTCAGCCCGCGCCAGAGTTCGGTTGGCAATCACGATCTGTGCAGGCTGCTGTGCCAGCAAGGGATAGATCACACCACGTGCCGCACCCCCTGCACCCAGCAACAAGATACGCCGGCCTTCCAGCTTTACGCCGGCATGGCTGACGATATCGTTCACGAGTCCGACACCATCGGTGTTATCTCCCAAAATGCCCTGCGCAGTAAATTTCAGCGTATTGACAGCGCCTGCGGCCTCGGCACGCGGCGTGAGTTGATCGGCCAGCGCAAGGGCTTCCAGTTTGAAGGGTACAGTCACATTTGCGCCGCAACCACCGGCCGCAATGAAATCACGCACCGTCCGCTTGAAAGCATCCAGCGGCGCCAGCAGGCGTTCATATGAAATCACATGCCCGGTCTGTTCGGCAAAGCGTGCATGAATCTGCGGCGACTTGCTGTGCGCAATAGGATTGCCGATGACGGCATACGGATCAGGCAGGTTCATTCCCCTCTCCCTGCTGCACCTGTCTCCAGCGTCTGTTCATGGGTAAAGTTAAAGCGGGTAATGATTTCCCAGATCTGCTCTTGTCCCGTTTTTTGCAGCGGGCCGGGAAAGCGACCAAAGGGTGCCGCACGTCTGAGGATAGCAATCGCGGCCGCATCCAGCGCCGCATTGCCTGAGCTGCGCTCTATGCGCGGCCCGCCTTCTTTGTCATACAGACTGCCGTCCTGGAAAATCGGTATATACACAATCAGTTCACCGTAAATTTTCTTGCCGTCTTGCTGGGGAAAGTGCAGCGTACCGACCTGCTCTATTTTCTTCTGTAGGGCAGTGTAATACATCGCATGCGCAACTTCGCGGGTGCTGGGCGTTAACTGAGTTTTGAGCGGCCGTTTATTGTAATCAGAGACGTCGCGGGCAATTTCAGCCTCGCGCCTTGCCATCTGCAAAATCTCTTCCACCGAACGTACATCTTTACCGTGCGAGCCCGGCTTGTTCACCGCTTCTGTCACTGGCATTGATTCGGGGCGACGTTCACTCAATTGCGCCAACAGACGCTTTTGCTCTTGCTCTAATTCGGCCACTCGGCGGCGCTGCATCTCAAGCTGGGCGCCGTCGGCCGTCTTGTTCATGTTCGGCAGGGGTGAACGAGCACGTCCTGCTTCTGCATTGCCACCCCCTTCCAGATTCGCCTGCGCCAAGGCTTCAGCCTGCAGGGGCGCGGTGTCATGATGCGCATTCACCAACACGATTTCCAACCCTGTATCCAGCGGCCTGAACCTGAAAGATTCGGGCGATATGAAACGCACTGACAATAGCAGGGCATGGAACAGCAGCGACACACCAATGGCAAAAGCAAGCAGGCGCTGGTCCGGACGCATCATGCGCTTTACTCCGGCGCAGCTGCCGTGTTGACTGAAGGCGCAAGCGCTTCACTGGCAGCAAGCAGCGCCGGGTCCTGTGCACTTTCTTCACTCTCCGCAGCCTCTTGTGACTGAGCATCCAAAGCCTGCTCTGCAGCCTGCTCGGCTTCGGCCGTAGCATCGGCCTCTTCCAGTTCCAGCTCATCTGTCAATTCAGTTGCTGCCGTCATGACTTCCAGCACCCTTGCCTGCACTGACAGATCAATTTCATCCCAACTGAGTATTTCCAGCTTGAGCTGAGTGCCACGTGCATGCCGCACACCTGGCATAGGAATGACGAGCGGAATATCCGTCAGGCGCAGAACTTCATCTTTCAGCAGTACCGCATCGACTTGTCTCACTGCGCCCTGCTCCAGCCAGCGCAGACACCAGTAACGCTCCATGGTGTTCTGGAAATCAGCGTAAGCCGAGTAAGCACTGTCGAATGCTGAGACGATGGCAAACAGATCGGCATCTTTAGGTTTGAAAGGTGCCACCAGAGGTGCGGTCACACCATTTTTGACGCAGGCGAGTATCTGCCATTGATTCACCAGATCGGTGTAGCGCCGCAGCGGAGATGTGCTCCAGGCATACTGATCCACGCCGAGACCCTGATGGGGCGCTGCATGCGTCAGCATGCGCACCTGCATGCGCGCCGCCCAGCCCTGACCTGCGCCCTGAGTACGATAGATACCGGGCACCCCGTGTTCATGCATGAGCTTGCCCCAGCTGCTATTGGCGAAGATCATGAGCTCGGCAACGATTTTATCGAGTGGCGCGCCACGCTTTCTGCGGGTAACGGTGACGACATCATCTTCAACATAAAAATTAAAGTCGACGCGGTTGTTTTGTTCCGGTCGCAAGCCAAAACTCTCACGCTTGCTCATGCGGGCACGTTCCAGCACTTGCGCCCATTGCCATAGCTGCACAATATCGGCTTTGTGCGGATAGTCTCCAGTGCCGGCAGCCAGCGTTTCTTCGGTCACCAGTTCATCCAGATCATTGTGGCGCAGGTTGGCGACGATAGGCACGCATTCGGCCAGTGTCTCCATGCTCAGCACGGACCAGTCGCTCATATCCAGCGTGGCATACAAGGACACCGCCGGACGTGCATCGCCTTCAGCTAAAGTGAATTGCTGCACCAGCTCATCCGGCAACATGGTGATCTTGTCACCGGGCATATAGACCGTGCTCATGCGCTCACGCGCAATCGCATCGATCGCATCATCACGCGTAATACCTAGTGCGGGTGCAGCGATGTGAATGCCGATGCGAATCTTGCCTTCTTCCAGCAGCTGCACAGAAAAAGCATCATCGATCTCAGTCGTCGTGACATCATCGATAGAGAATGCGTGCACATCAGCCACAGGCAAGCTGGGCATGGCAGGCAGTGTGATTTTGGGGAAGCCGGTACCGCGCGGGAATTGCTCAATCAGGAAACGTGAAAAATGCAGTTCTTTAGCTGAACCAAGCGCACCCACTGACAGCAGCAGACGCGCTGCTGTGGTTTGTAATTCGCTGCATGCGGCTTCCAGCGCCTTGTACTCAATCGTATTTTTATCAGGCTTAAACAACAACTGACGCACTACCGGCTGCATAGCCTCAGGCAAGCGACCCGCTTTGAGTTCTTCTACCTGTGCTGCCTGCACCATCGCCTGCTGTTTTTTCTTTTCCAATCCTGCCAGCGCAGCCTGCAAGGTTGCGGCGGGCGCTGCCTTGTACCGGCCTTTGCCTTTTTTATGAAAATAAATCGGCGATGCTGCGATTTTTAATAGCAGGCCGGCGGCTTCTTCAGCTTTGGGCGCATGGCCGAAATATTCATTTCCCAGTTCAGCCACACCGAATTCTTCTTCGCCAGCGACTTCCCACAAAAATGAAATATCAACTTCATCAGCCAGTTTGTGCGCCAGTGTCATTAACTCTGAAGGTGCAGGATGTTCAAACTGCAGCAGCACATCGCGTGCGCGAACTTTGGTGCGTTTACCTGAGGGCGTTTCGACCTGATAGGCTTCACCCTGCTGTGACAGCACAGCGCCGACTTTAAAGTCACCGGATTCTTCAAAAAATAAATTCATTCAGCAGATACGCAGTTGTTACTTGTTATAGGGCGGGGTGTATTTTCAGACTGCGATTGCAGGATAAGCATGCACGCAAAATGTTGCGTCACATCTTAAAACTTCAGACCTCAAAAATTTTAGCCGTCAAAAAAACAGACATCAAACATCTCAGGTATCACATATCTCGATGATCACTGATTTCAAGCATCACAAAACTCAATCACTTCATTGATATAGAGATCAAAATCGGACAGGCCATGATCACTACCCTGAATGATATGTTGTCTGGCGCCTTCATAATGCGTTGCCATCTCTTGCCAGTCCAGAATTTCATCGCCAGTCGCAGCCAGCAAAAAATACCGTTCAGAGTGTGTGATTTTTTCCACTGCCAGTTGCGCCAGTTCTTGCAGATATTCAGCACGGAATTCAAAGGTCTCATCCGAATGCCAGGCTTTCTGCTGACCGAGATGCCGCTCCAGATCGCGCGTCGGATGCACAGCAGGATTTAATAACACTGCCGGACAACCCAGATCTTCTGCCAGAGCTGTCGCGTAATAGCCACCGAGAGAAGAACCTATGAAGACCAGCTGAGAAGACGGAATGTCTTTCACCAGTTCGCGTGCGAGTTGCACGGCCTGAGCCGGCGACACCGGCAACTGAGGACACAAAAAACGCGCCGACTGATTATGCCGTGCGAAATACTCACGCAGCCGGCGCGCCTTGAATGATTCTGGCGACGAACGAAAGCCATGCAGATAGAGGATGTGACGCAAGTGATGCTCAGTGCGCCGTGGCCTGCAGGGCATCCAGCAGCTTCTGATGCACGCCACCGAAACCGCCATTGCTCATCACAAGCACTGTATCGCCAGGTTTTGCAGCGGCTACGACAGCCGCGACCAGTGAGCTGAGATTATCGTAGGCATGCGCCTTCTCGCCCAGTGGCGCGAGTGCAGCACCCAGATCCCAGCCCAGCGCATCTTTACCTTCGCCTTTGGCGCCGTAGCCAAACACCAGATCAGCCTGCACCAGGCTACCCGGCAACGCGTCTTTCATCGTGCCCAGTTTCATGGTGTTAGAGCGCGGCTCCAGTACAGCCAATATGCGGGACTGACCGAGCTTGCTGCGTAAGCCGGCAACAGTGGTTGCGATCGCAGTCGGGTGATGCGCAAAATCGTCGATCACGGTGACGCCATTGGCCGTGCCACGCGTCTCCATGCGGCGCTTCACATTTTCAAATCCGGAGAGCGCAGCAATGGCTTCGGCTGGCTTGACACCGGCATGACGGGCAGCGGCGATCGCGGCGATCGCATTCCAGCGATTGTGCTCGCCTGTCAGTGACCAGCTCACGGTGCCGAGTTTTTTCTGATCGAAAAGTACATCAAAGCGGCCGTCTTCATGTTCAACCATGTCCCAGCCTTCACTGCCGGCAAACCATTCAAGCTCACTCCAGCAGCCGCGCTCCATCACGCGCTTGAGGGATGCCTCACGGCCATTCGCGATCACCATGCCGCTGGTCGGTATGGTGCGTATCAGATGATGGAACTGGGTTTCGATGGCAGCCAGATCAGGGAAGATATCGGCATGGTCGTACTCGAGATTATTCAGTATCGCCGTGCGCGGACGGTAATGTACAAACTTGCTGCGCTTATCGAAGAAGGCCGTATCGTATTCATCGGCCTCAATCACAAACAGCGGCAGACCACCCGGCTGACCGCCGATACGTGCCGAAATGCCAAAATTCATGGGCACGCCACCAATCAGAAATCCGGGATGGTAGCCAGCGGCTTCGAGTATCCAGGCCAGCATGGAGGAGGTGGTGGTTTTGCCATGCGTGCCCGCGACAGCCAGCACCCATTTATCTTGCAGGATGTGTTCGCCTATCCACTGCGGGCCCGAGACATAGGGCAGGCCGCGGTTCATGATCGCTTCCATCAGCGGATTGCCACGCGAGACCACATTGCCT
The DNA here is from genome assembly GCA_903872555.1 of uncultured bacterium. Lineage (GTDB taxonomy): Bacteria > Pseudomonadota > Gammaproteobacteria > Burkholderiales > Burkholderiaceae_D > Pernthalerella. The sequence continues at coordinate 3,518 of CAIQLE010000203.1, read as the reverse complement.
ATGACATACAGATCAGGCTGCAGACTGATCTGATGCGTGCCAAATCCTTCGATCAGCTCTATGCCCTGGGCACGCAGCTGCGTGCTCATAGGCGGGTAGACATTGGCATCGCAGCCCGTGACTTTATGTCCTGCTTCTTTTGCGAGGACGGCAAGGCCACCCATGAATGTGCCGCAGATACCTAGGATGTGGATATGCATTGTAGAATCGGGAACAGACGCTTCAGGTTTGAGTTTTGGGGCGTCAGTTTGTAAAGACGCCTGCAAATTGACCTGAATTTGTCTAAATTTCAGAATCCCAGATTCTACCTGACGCAGGCACCCCTGAATTGCCTGCTACCCCCACAAATGCATATCAACTATCCCAGCGACGCCGAATTGCTGCGCGCAGAAATCGCTGCGGCGGCTGCGCGCATGATTGCCGAAGATGGTGCAGACTACGGCACGGCCAAGCGTAAGGCAGCAAAACTCATACTGGGTAACCAGAAGCTAAAGGGGGATGTTCTGCCCGATAATGCGCAAATTGAAGCTGAAGTGCGCGAATATCAGGCGCTTTTTTTCGGCGATGAACAAAAGCAGCGCCTGTTACACCTGCGCCAGCTGGCACTGGAACTGATGGATAAGCTAGAAGCTTTCTCTCCTTTCCTGACCGGCGCAGTCTTGAACGGGACAGCGGGCGACCACTCGGATATCCATCTGCAGTTGTTTGCAGAGAGCAGCAAAGATGTTGCTGTTTTCTTATTAAATGCCGACATAGACTATGAAGTATCGGAGGCCGTCCATTTTCGGCACCCTGGTCGAAGTGTCGAGATCCTGTCTTTCATGTGGAAAAATGAGGCGGTGCATCTCACTTTGTACGAAACGGATGACCTGCGCGGCGCAGGGCGAGGACAGGGACAAAAACGTATTGAGCGCGCAGACCGGGCCGGGGTTCTGGCTTTGATCGCGAAAGAAGAAGAATGAGCACACACATGTTACGAAAAATTACTTTAATTGCTGCTATTGGCCTTTTATTTACCGCTATTGGCATTTATTTTGGCCTGAAACACTTTGAACCAGGCCGGCCGGCAGATCTCGCCGTCAGCGCCTTGATGCAAACCACTTTGTCAGATGCGCAGGACAAGCAACATCCCTTATCCGAGTGGCAGGGCAAACTACTGCTGGTGAATTTTTGGGCAACCTGGTGCCCGCCTTGTGTAGCCGAGATGCCGGAACTGGTCAGCCTCCAAGCGGATATGGCCGATAAAAACCTGCAAATTATTGGCATTGGCATCGATTCACCCACCAATATCCGTCAATTTTCAGAAAAATACAAAATCAGCTATCCTCTGCTGGTGGCGGGTTTGTCGGGCACTGAACTCGCGCGCAGCTTCGGCAATGAGGCCGGTGGACTTCCCTTCACCGTGCTGATCAGCCCGGATGGCCACATAAAACAAGTCTATATAGGACGGCTGGATATGGCCAAAGTACGTGCGGATCTGGCTTCTTTATAATCCTTATCAGTGTTTCTGCTTGCCATCCTGCGTCATTTTGCAGCAAAATGCTCGCTTCATCGTCAATCAATGACCTAATCAATGGCAAAAAAACTGCTTCTGCTGAATGGTCCCAACCTGAATCTGCTCGGCAGCCGCGAGCCCGAGGTGTATGGCGCGACCACGCTGGCCGAAATCGAGCAGGCGGCAGTCACTCAGGCGCAGGCAGCGGGAGCGAGTCTGAGCCACTTCCAGAGCAATCATGAAGGCGAACTGATAGACCACATCCACGCCGCGCGTCAGGCTGGCGTGGACGCCATCGTGATCAATCCGGGCGGACTCAGCCACACCAGCGTGGCACTGCGCGATGCGTTGGCTGGAGTAGCCATCCCCTTTGTAGAAGTCCATATTTCAAATATTCACCGTCGCGAGAGCTTTCGCCATCACTCTTATTTTTCAGAGATCGCCGCCGGCGTGATTTGCGGACTTGGCATTGATGGCTACCGTTACGCCATTGAATTCGCATTAAAAAAGCTCTAATTCTGCGCAACTAGCGCTAATTCACATTCTCTGGCACACTGCCCAAAACCGGGCGTAGCCGGAATTTCTCTCAACATTGCAGGTGGATTTTCCATGGATCTAAGAAAACTAAAGACACTGATCGACCTCGTTGCCGAATCCGATATCTCGGAACTGGAAGTCACCGAAGGCGAAAGCAAGGTTCGTATCGTCAAATCAGGCGCAGCAAGTGGCCAGCATCAGATGGTCATGATGCCGCAGCAGCAAGCTGCTCCGGCTGCACCAGCGCCTGTCGCAGTGGCCGCTCCGGTAGCTGCTGTGGAGGCCGTACCCGCTGCCCCGACCGGCCACATTGTTAAATCGCCTATGGTCGGCACCTTCTATCGTTCATCTGCGCCCGGCTCTGCGCCTTTCATTAATGTCGGCTCGACCGTCAAAGAAGGCGACACCCTGTGCATTATTGAAGCAATGAAGCTGCTCAATGAGATCGATGCCGATGCCAGTGGCACGATCACGCAGATTCTGGTCGAGAACGGCCAGCCGGTCGAATTCGGCCAGCCTCTGTTCATTATTGGTTAATTTCAAAGACGCCGCGCCTCATCACGAGCGAATCACGCCACTGATGAAGCCGGCCGAAACCGGTTGCCCTCACTATGTTTGAAAAAATCCTCATCGCCAACCGCGGCGAAATCGCCCTGCGTATACAGCGCGCCTGCCGCGAGATGGGCATCAAGACCGTTGTGGTTCATTCCGAAGCGGATCGTGAAGCAAAGTATGTCAAGCTGGCCGATGAATCGGTCTGCATAGGCCCCGCACAATCAGCTCAGAGCTATCTGTCTATGCCCGCTATTATCAGTGCGGCTGAAGTGACTGATTCAGAAGCGATTCACCCTGGCTATGGATTCCTGTCTGAAAATGCCGACTTTGCTGAACGTGTCGAGCAGTCCGGCTTTGTGTTCATTGGGCCGCGCTCGGACTCTATCCGCCTGATGGGCGACAAGGTGTCTGCCAAACAGGCCATGATCAAGGCTGGCGTACCCTGCGTGCCGGGCTCGGAAGGTGCCTTGCCGGATGACCCCAAGGTGATCGTGCAGACAGCGCGCCGCATCGGCTATCCCGTCATCATCAAGGCTGCCGGCGGTGGTGGCGGTCGCGGCATGCGTGTGGTGCACACCGAAGCTGCTCTGCTCAATGCTGTCACCATGACCAAGACGGAAGCCGGAGCTGCCTTCGGTAATCCGGAAGTCTATATGGAGAAGTATCTGGAAAATCCGCGCCACGTGGAAATCCAGATTCTGGCGGACGAATTTAAAAATGCCATCTGGCTGGGCGAGCGTGACTGCTCCATGCAGCGCCGCCACCAAAAAGTGATTGAAGAAGCGCCCGCACCAGGCATACCGCGCAAACTGATTGAAAAAATCGGCGACCGCTGTGCTGAAGCTTGCCGCAAGATCGGCTATCGCGGTGCTGGCACTTTTGAATTCCTCTACGAAGCGGGCGAGTTCTATTTCATTGAAATGAATACCCG
>CAIQLE010000202.1 GCA_903872555.1 uncultured bacterium | reverse complement strand
GCCAGGCTCAGATAAAGCGCAGCAGGCTTTTGCCTCAGCAGACGGTTCAGAGTCACCCGCATAGTCAGATTGCCAGTGCAGCAAGGGCAGGAAGGTGCGACACGAACGATCTTCAGCTGACTATGTGTGGCAAGCTCATTCAGTACATCCTGACCATCAGGCATGCCTTCAAGGATGGCAGCGCTCGTCAGATCGGCATTAACTACTGCAGCAATACGATGTTCGCGTGCCATCCTGTTGCCGCCATAAACCAGGGTGACGAGGGTCATTCGATCTTCTTTGCAGCCTTGCTGGATTCCACGCCCAGCTGTTTCAGTTTTCTGTAGAGGTGGGTACGTTCCAGGCCGGTGCGTTCTGCGACGCGGGTCATACTGCCGCCTTCACGTAAGAGGTGGTGCTCGAAATAAGCGCGTTCAAATGCGTCACGGGCTTCGCGCAGAGGCAATTCGAAGGAGACACGAAATTCATTGTCAGACTGTGCAAAACTGGGAGTGCTTACGGGGCTGTGCAGGCTGTGGCCGTTGTAATTGTGTGCGCCATTGTGTTGCACCAGCGGGCTGTTTTTTTCATATCCTGTCCCATGCTTGTTCAGCGATTGCACCATACTGCCGCGTGCATGTTCAAGACCGCGTGACAGGCCTTGCTGAACTGTGCGCAGTAGTTTTTGCAAAGAGATGGGTTTTTCGAGGAAATTCATTGCGCCGATGCGGGTAGCTTCGACAGCGGTATCGATGGTCGCATGGCCCGACATCATGATCACCGGCATGGTCAGCAAGCCATCTCTTTGCCATTCTTTCAGGAGGGTAACGCCATCGGTGTCGGGCATCCAGATATCCAGCAGCACCAGATCGGGCGCGCCAGCCAGCCTCAGCTCCCGTGCCGCATTGGCATCTTCGGCCGTGCTTACTACGTGGCCTTCATCGCCGAGAATTTCTGACAGCAATTCTCGTATGCCCATCTCATCGTCAACCACCAGAATATTCGCCATGGGTACGCCTCTTTATCTCACTGCAATTGGATCGCCGTACAGAAATTGTATTTTTTGCAATTAATAATGTCAAACAGTTATGTGTTTGAAAGTTTCATCAATAAAATCAAGACCTTGGCGCCATGCCCTTCCTTGCGATTCTGCAATTCGATGCGTCCACCATGTTCCTCGACGATTTTTTTGACCACTGGCAAGCCCAAACCTGTCCCTTTCGGCTTGGACGTGATGTAAGGCTCAAAGGCCCGCGCCATCAGTTTGGCATCGAAGCCTGGCCCGTTATCGGCCACGCTTAAGCGCACTGCAATCCGCTCAGTGCCGTCCGCATCAGGGTAGTGAATCGTTTCCGTTGCAATCACAATCTCGGGTTCGCGTTGCTTGTCCTTGATCTCGGATGTCGCATCTTGTGCATTTTGTAAAAGGTTGTGTACCACCTGCCGCATTTGGGTTGCGTCCCCAAGTATGCGGGGCAAATCTGGACTGAAGCGGGTGTGGATCGCGTGAGCGTGTTCGCCGCCTGCATATAATTCGAGAATTTCTGCTATGAGCGCATTCAGATCGAGTGACTGCAGAACAGGGGGTGGAGTCTTCGCATAATCACGGAAATTATCGACCATCTGTTGCATAGCCAACACTTGATTGACGATGGTATTAGTACCTCGTTCAAGCAAAGCTGCATCGCTGGTGTCCAGCTTGGACTGCAACTTCATCATCAGGCGTTCGGCTGACAGCTGTATAGGTGTCAAAGGATTCTTGATTTCGTGCGCAAGGCGCCGGGCAACCTCAGCCCAGGCCACTGAGCGCTGACCAGAGATCACGTCCGAGATATCATCAAATACCACCACATGACCGATGCCCGAGCCTACGGGCAGACGTGAGCCCCGCACCAGAAGCGTGATCTCACCATCAACGTTTTGACCGATCACGCGGCGTGGAATCTCAATTTGCTGTTGCCAGTGTGGTCCGTCTGGTTCAGGCTCATTGCCTGCCGATTGTGCATTCTGGCTGGAGAAAGCCTGAATAATCGGCTCGCTGAATGCAGTCAGTGCGTTGACTTCTGCAAACGCATGACCAAGGAAGGGCGACAACTCATGGTGCAGTATGCGTGCCACCGAGGCATTGAAAGTCACTAAGCGCAGCTGATCATCCAGCACCATCACACCGGCTGACATATTGGCCAGCACCGATTCCAGATAAGCCTTTGCATCTTCCAGCGCGCGGCTATTCCGTTCTACCGCAACGCGTGCGTCCGCCAGTTGCATGGTCATGGTGTTGAAGGATTGGGTCAGCGTACCCAGTTCATCCGAGGAGGCGACGATAGGCCGTGGCGATAGATTGCCTTCAGCCACCGCCTTGGTGCCTTCGGCCAGCAGCAACAGCGGTTGCGCCAGATCGGTGGCCAGCAGGAAGGCACTGACCATCGCGGCAAACACGGCCAGCAGCAGCACCAGGGTCAGTGTGACCAGATAGAACTTGCGCAGCCCTGAGCGTGCCAGCGATCGTTCCTGATACTCACTATAGGCTGCACGTAAAGCCTCAGCGTTGATGGCCAGTTGTTCGGGCACGGGCTGTATCGCTTGCAGGTAGCGCATCTCGCTACGCAGATTAAGCAGTGAACCACTGTTAGGAATGGCCAGCACCACACGCAGGTGCAAGCCATCGGAACGCATTTTTTTTGAAGGCGCCGACAGACCCTGATGGCCTGATTTGCCCGAACTGCCCGGAGCATTCAGCGAGCCCGATGATTCCACTGAGTCTGATGGGCGCGTATTTCCGGCAGGGGTAGACTCACCTTCGATGATGCCAAAGCCCTCTATAGACCGCGCACGTGCCAGCATGGCAGCCGTCGGCATATCAGGCAGCAGTTCGGTGAGTTTGCCGCCAGTACTGGCGATTAGTCTGCCACTACCCGAGATCACCAGCGCTTCATCGAGTTGGTTGCGTTCGGCGATGCGCGGCAGCTGAGATGACATACTGCCATCGGACATTTCAGAGAGCTCGCTGCTGGCGCTGCGCGCCTTTTGCCGTAAATCTTTGAG
>CAIQLE010000201.1 GCA_903872555.1 uncultured bacterium | reverse complement strand
GGAGTATCAAACGGATTGAAGACAGTCTATCTGTCGCATGATGCAGCAGTGGTCGATGCCTACCAGGCCGATCCTCTGGTGCATGGCCGCATCAGTGCGCGACTGTTAAATGCCATGCTGGCGGCAATCACGCTGACACAACAGCAGGCTGCGAGCCTGAATCTGCCTGTGCTGATGCTGGTGGCAGGACAAGATTTTCTGGTGGATCACCAAGGCAGCCTGTCATTCTTTGAGCATCTTCATCCTGAACAGGCAACACTGCATCTCTACTCTGAGCTCTATCACGAGTTGTTCAATGAAACCGAAGCGGCGAAGGTATTCGCCGATATGAACCGATGGCTGGATCAACAGCACCACAGACTGGCTGCATGAGCTTATCTTCCGATTCCCTGGCCTTTGCACTCACGGGCGCAGCTCGCGCACTGCTTGAAGTAGACAATGGAAGCGCACTGCCACGTGCACTCAGCATGGTGTTCCAACTGCCCGCTATGAAAGCAGACATGACAGCGGGCGCACGGGGTGCAATTCAGGACCTGAGTTACCGCAGCATGCGTCAGTGGGGCATGGCCTGCTCCCTGCTGGAGCTGCTGACTGACAAACCACTCACGGATGCCCGGCTGCGCTGCCTGCTGCGCTGTGCCCTCGCTTTGCTGTCCGAGCCCGTGCCCGCTTATGCAGCACATACCCTCGTCGATCAGGCTGTGAATGCGGCCAGTGCAGACCCCGAGCTGCTGCGCGCCAAGGGTTTAGTGAATGCGGTATTGCGGCGCTTCCTGCGCGAAAAAACATCCTTGATTGCAAGCGCAGGCAAGCAGGAACATGCTCTGTGGAATTATCCGCAATGGTGGATCAGCAAGACCCGCAAAATTTATCCTCAGCAGTGGCAAGCGATACTCGGTGCGGGCAATATTCAGGCACCGCTCACCCTGCGCGTGAACACGCGCAAAATCAGCGTCGCCGATTATCTGGCTGCACTGGCGCAGCATGCAATGCCGGCTCAGACCATAGGCCCGGTTGCCGTCAGACTGGAGCGGGCCGTACCTGTGAACCAGCTGCCCGGTTTTTCAGGGGGCTGGGTCTCGGTACAGGATGCTGCCGCCCAGCTCGCTGCGCCCTTACTGGACGTAGCCGACGGCATGCGCGTGCTGGATGCCTGCGCTGCTCCCGGAGGCAAAACCGGACATCTGCTGGAACTGGCTGCACTCGATCTGCTGGCACTGGATCAGGATGCTGAAAGGCTGGAGCGGGTGGCGCAAAACCTGAACCGCCTAGAGCTGAATGCCAAGCTGGTCCAGGGCGACGCCCGCCAGCGCGACTGGTGGGACGGGCAGCCATTTGACCGCATACTCGCCGATGTACCCTGTACGGCCTCGGGCATCGTGCGCCGGCACCCGGATATACGCTGGCTGCGCCGACCTGAAGACGCTGCTAAGCTGGCAGCGCTGTCGGCTAGCCTGCTTGACAACTTATGGGGCATGCTCAGGCCGGGCGGCAAACTGCTGCTGGTGACCTGCTCGCTGTGGCCGGAAGAATCGATACAACAGGCAGAACGCTTTGCTACCCGCCACTCGGTGATACGGCTGGATGCGCCCGGACAATTACTGCCCGCTGCAAATCAGGAGAGCGACCATGACGGACTTTTTTACTCGCTACTCCAAAAGCCGCCAGTTTGATACTATCCAAGCAGATTTTTGCTCTGGAGCACCGCTCCACTTTCCTGCGTGATCCTTCGACTTTTCCTTAGTTTTTGCCTGAGCTCGCTACTGGCGCTGGCGCCAGCCATGGTGCAAGCGTCCGAAGGGATAGAGTTCGTCAGTGCGTCCGTCGAAACCACTGACGAAGGCTATCGTCTTGCGTCCAGTTTCTCCGTCGAGCTGACGCACGCACTCGAAGATGCCCTGATGCGCGGCGTGCCTCTGTATTTCACGCTACAAGTGGAAGTCTCACGGCCACGCTGGTACTGGTTTGACGAAGTGTCGATCAAATCATCGCGCACCATACGCCTGTCCTATAACGTCCTGACTCAGCAATATCGCGCCTCGGTCAATGGCAGTCTGCATCAGAACTTTGCCAAGCTGGAGGACATGCTGGGCCTGCTGCGCCGCCCCAGCCGCTGGGTAATTGCCGACCATGCAGCGCTCAGGCGTGATGTCAGCTATACCGTCGCCGTACAGTTGGCGATGGATGTGTCGCTGTTACCCAAGCCCATACAGGTCAGCGCTCTAGGCAGCGGAGAGTGGCGCATTTCTTCCGGCTGGAACCGTTTCAATTACAGGACGGACGGCAAATGACGCGCGCCTTGCGCTACCTCTTGCTCACCTCCGCCCTGATGGTCGGTGTCTTGTTATTTCTGCTCGCAGCAGCGAGTGACAATACCCGGCTGTTTGACGAGTACTACGCCTGGATTTTAGGTGCCAACATCTGCGTCGGTCTGGGCCTGTTTGCTGTTGTCTGTTTCCTGCTCGCCCGTCTCTACAGCCGCTATCGTCGCGGTCGCTTTGGCTCACGCTTGATGACGCGACTGGTGATGATGTTTGCTCTCATGGGCATTTTGCCGGGCATCGTCATCTACACCGTATCGGTGCAATTCGTGTCGCGCTCGATTGAATCCTGGTTCAATGTCAAAGTCGAATCTGCACTTGAGTCCGGCCTGAACCTGGGACGCACCGCGCTTGAGGCCTCACTCAAAGACTTGCGGCAAAAGGCGCGCAGCGCCAGCAGCGAGCTCTCTGAAATGTCCGATGGCAGTATGTCTTCTCAACTGCCGCGCATCGCCGAACGCAATCAACTCGATGAAGCGCTGGTGATCTCGGGTAGTGGCAGACTAATCGCCAGCACCGGCGGCAAACTCACCGAACTGCTGCCGGATATGCCGACGGCTTCCATGCTGGCACGCGCGCGTTCCATGGAAGGCTTTAGCATTATTGAAGGTGAGTCTGCCCCTGCCGGAAATGTGCGTCCCTCAGAATCATTGGAATCATCGGGCTCTCTGAAGGCTCCCGGCAGTTCGGGCAAATCAGGTCATCAGGGCCTGTCGGCGCCTTTAAAAAAAATGCGCTCCGATGGCCTGCGCCTACGTGTGGTGCTGGCCATACCTAACAGTGGTTCACTGCTTAATCTGCGCAGCGAGATGCGCTACCTGCAAGCGATACAGCCCGTGCCCGAACAACTGGCCATCAATGCTGAAGCTTTGCGTGCAGCCTATAGTGAGTATCAGGAACGATCGCTGGCACGCTCAGGGCTGCGCAAGTTCTATCTGGTCACACTGACCCTGGTGCTGCTGCTGGC
>CAIQLE010000200.1 GCA_903872555.1 uncultured bacterium | reverse complement strand
TGCTCAGTCCATTTTAGATCGTACACATTGTCTACGTTTTGAAGATACATTGCCAAACGCTCCAACCCATACGTAATCTCACCGGTGATGGGTTTACAGTCTATTCCACCTACTTGTTGGAAATAGGTAAACTGCGTCACTTCCATGCCGTTCAGCCAGACTTCCCAGCCCAGACCCCAGGCACCCAGCGTAGGATTTTCCCAGTCGTCTTCCACGAAACGCACATCGTTTTCAGTGAGCTTCAGTCCCAAGGCTTCGAGTGAACCGAGATACAGGTCGAGAATATTTTCAGGTGCAGGCTTGAGCACCACCTGAAACTGATAATAGTGCTGCATGCGATTCGGATTTTCACCATAGCGACCATCCTTAGGACGGCGCGAGGGCTGGACATAGGCAGCGCGCCAGGGCTCGGGCCCGATGGCGCGCAGGAAAGTGGCGGTGTGCGAGGTGCCGGCACCGACTTCCATGTCATACGGTTGGAGCAGAGCGCAGCCCTGAGCGTCCCAGTACTCCTGGAGCTTGAGAATAATTTGTTGGAATGTCAGCATTGTCGCGGTTCTGCAGGGACTGCAGTCCTGAAAGGAAGAAAGCCTGCGATTTTAGCTGTTTTTGAGCCGGCGGCGGCTGTTCCGCCATAGGGAAAATACGATCAGCAGCGCCAGAGTGACGGGAAGCGAGTTACCCAGCCGAATATAAGGCGTGCTGCCCCGCATGCCCTGAACGCTGACGCTGAGCGTGCCTTCGGTAAAAGCAGGCAATAGCGCGCTGACTTTTCCGCGTCCGTCGATCGCAGCTGTGGCGCCGGTATTGGTGGCTCTCAGCATAGGGCGGCCAGTTTCCAGTGTGCGCATTTGCGAAATTTGCAAGTGCTGGGGCAGGGCGATACTGTCGCCGAACCATGCGATATTGGAAACATTCAGCAAGATACTGGGGATGGGCACACCTCTGTCCATGGCGGCCGACAATTGCGCCGCAATCTCTTCGCCAAATAAATCTTCGTAGCAGATATTCGGCAGCACCCACTGGTCTTTCACGGGAAAGGCTGCCTGTTCCAGATCGCCGCGCCCGAAATCACCCAGTGGTATGTGCATCAGATCGATGAACCAGCGCGCGCCAGGCGGAATGAATTCGCCAAAGGGTACGAGATGGTGTTTGTCGTAGCGATAGATGGTGCTGTTCTCCTGCCCTATGCCCAGCAGGCTGTTGAGATAGATACCCGGCGCGGTGGTCCAGGGCAGGCCGATCAATAACTGACTGCCACTGCTGCGCCCGAAGGCGGCGAGCTCATCCAGATAGCCTTTGGGGAGTTGCGAAGCCAGCACCGGCAGCGCGGTTTCAGGTGTGACGATCAGATCGGCCGGTTTTTCGAGCATCATGCGCCGGTATAAAGCCAGCGATGACATCAGCTGATTTTCATTGAACTTCATGTCCTGCGCCACATTGCCTTGCAGCAGCCTCACGGAGACAGGTGCGCCGACCGGCGTGGTCCATTCCACACGCGACAGCATGAGTCCGGCAGCGGGAATCAGGAACAGCAAGGCCAGTGCCAGTTTATGCAGCTGATGCGCAAAAACCATCAGCGCTATGCAGCTGGCC
>CAIQLE010000199.1 GCA_903872555.1 uncultured bacterium | reverse complement strand
GGCTAGCAGTACTTTGCCCTTATGCAGACACTGACCATCGGCATGCAGCTCAACCGCAAAATCCCGCAAAGCGGCCAGTTCGCGCAGCGTCGCCCACAAATAACGCGGCATGCCCGACAGCCAGCCCGGAGCCTTCAATGCACGCTGCGTGACAGCCGCATCAAAGCCTGCGGCAATACTGGAGATGAACAGGCTGCGTTGCAGACTGCCATCGCTGGACCGGACATAGCTGATCTCACCCACATCCATCATGCTGCACTTGCCGTGCAAGGCATGATTCAGCGCAGCGCGCCAGCTCATGCCATGTACGCCCAGTGCCCTGGCCGTGTCATTCCCGCTGCCCATGGGCAGCAAGCCCAGCGTATGACCGCCTGCAAGCAGTGAAGGCAGGAGCGCATGCACGCTGCCATCGCCACCGGCCACGATGACCCGGCTGGCTGCAGGCAGTGCGTCTGTCAATTTTTTGGCAGTGTGAGTATCTTCGGTCATGAACAGCAGAGGCGGCTGTGCATAGGTGTTGAGCTGAGCCTGCAGGGCAGCTTGCATGGCGCGTGTGCGACCGCCACCGGCATGTGCATTCAAGAGCACCAGCGTGTGCATTAGCTAATCCTGTAAGTCATATGGGCATATTAGGCATACACGCAAGAGGTGATTCATTGAATCAGCGCGCATCAACAGGTTTTTGTCCCTTAGGCCAGTCATGCACCCGATCAGGAAAGTCGGGCCTGTCCTGCTGCGTAAAAAATGCGGCCACATCAACAGCATCTTGTGCCGACAGCGTGCCCGCTTGTCCCAAAGGCATATTTTGTTTGACGAAGGCAGCGGCAGTATAAAGTCGCGCCATGCCCGCGCCGTTGTTAAAGGCATCTTTGCCCCACAGCGGCGGGAAAACATAGCCACCTTGCTGGTTCGACAGACCTTCACCATGAACACCATGGCAGGCGGCACATTGGTTCGTGTAGATCTTTTCACCATGCTTTAAGTCGGGCTTCAAGTGAGCGTCGATTTTCACGAAGCCACGACCCGGCACGCTTGAGCCTATGGGCAAACCTGCTGAGATCCAGCGCATATAGCTCAGCATGTCATTCATCTCTGTTGAGTCATAGGGCAGGGCTTTTCCGTTTAATGAGCGCTGGAAGCAATCATTAATACGCTCCTGAAGCGAGATTAACTTGCCGCTGCGCGCACGATATTCCGGAAATACACCTGCCAAACCAACCCATGGCGATGCATAAGGCACCGTTCCAATACCCAGATGACAGTTGGAACAATTCAGGCCATTGCCTGCATACATGGGCAATTTTTGTTTGGTCTCAGAGAGAAGCAATTTACCGCGCCTGATCGCATCGCCTTCTGGCGTATCAGCAAGGGTTTGAGCATTGGGAAGTTTGTAGTCAGGTACAGCCGGATCGGCATGGGCGATGGTGTGTGCCACTGAGGCCGTTAAGCTCAGGGCAGAAACCAGACATCTGAAAAACACATACTTTTTCATGGAATGCTCAAGCTATTTGAAGTTAAGAGTAGGGGTATAAGCGCTCAATGAGTTTATCGTAAAGTATTTCATTAAAGGAAAATTATCCCCCGATTCGTCGCAATGATTCTCATTTTTGAAGTTATTAAAAGAGCAAACATCGAGGGACTTATTCGGTAAAACATGGGAATTATGAAAAATCTTTAATTTGAGCAAGATTTCACCTACGTATAATTTCTAGCAAGCATTGATCTGATCGTTCGAACACCGTTTACGAAGATCGCTAGTGGAGTCATTGTATGCTTGGTCTGGTCAGAGTCGCATTACAGCGGCCTTACACCTTTGTGGTTCTCGCCTTATTGATTTTGATTATCGGACCTATCGCGGCTTTTCGTACGCCCACGGATATTTTCCCAGATATAAAAATCCCAGTAATTGCGGCCGTATGGTCCTACTCTGGCATGCCCCCCGAAGATATGGCAGGTCGTGTCGTCTATTATTACGAACGCACCCTAAGTTCTACCGTTAATGATATTGAGCACATCGAGTCTCAATCTTTGCCAGGGTTCGGTGTTGTTAAGATTTTTTTTCAGCCGAACGTTGACATTCGTACGGCGACAGCGCAAGTGGCTTCCATATCGCAGACGGTATTGAAGCAAATGCCACAAGGTATTACCCCTCCCTTAATTCTGAACTATAACGCTTCAACCGTCCCTATTTTGCAACTTGCTTTGTCAGGCAAAGGCATTCCAGAGCAAAAATTATTTGATATGGGGCAAAATTTCATTCGACCCCAATTAGCAACGGTGCCCGGTACAGCCATTCCCTCACCCTATGGTGGCAAGGTAAGGCAAGTACAAATTGATCTGAATCCGCGTGCAATGGCGGCAGCCCGCTTGTCTGCGCAAGATGTGCAGAACGCTCTTGCGGCTCAAAATCAAATCATCCCCGTCGGCACACAAAAAATCGGTTTACTGGAATACAGCGTCAAGCTGAATAACAGTCCGAATGCCATCGATGAGTTGAACATGATTCCTGTCAAGGCTGTCGGCGATAAAATTGTTTTTTT
>CAIQLE010000198.1 GCA_903872555.1 uncultured bacterium | reverse complement strand
CTTGCGCGAAGTCGAGCGCGTACTGATTCCTGAAGGTCAGGTCATCATCTGCGGTTTTAATCCCATCAGCATGTGGGGTGCAAGACAGGCAGCCGGACGTCTGACGGGGGCGCACTTTCTGCCGCTGCACGGTGAATTTATCAGCGTGCCACGCCTGAAAGACTGGCTGAAGTTATTGAACATGGAAATCAACCGCGGCCACTTCGGATGCTATGCACCACCTTGCGCGACGGCGAAATGGTTGCAGCGTTTCGCTTTTCTTGAAAAAGCAGGCAATCGCTGGTGGCCTTATCTGGGCGCGCTTTATATTGTGCAGGCGATCAAGCGTGTGAAGGGCATGCGTCTGATCGGGCCCGCATGGCAGACACGATCTGCCGCTGTGCCGCAGGGCGTTCCCGCCACCAACCGAATGAAAAACAGACGAGAGAAGAATCACGAATCCCATGGATAAAGTAGAGATTTACACCGATGGCGCCTGCAAGGGTAATCCTGGGCCGGGTGGCTGGGGCGCTTGGCTTGTTGCGGGTGACAATTCAAAAGAGATTTGTGGCGGCGAACTTAACACCACCAATAATCGTATGGAATTGAAGGCCGTCATCGAGGCGCTGAATTCTTTGAAGCGTCCTTGCGAGATCACCGTTCACACCGACAGTCAGTACGTGCAAAAAGGCATCAGCGAATGGCTGGCTGGCTGGAAGGCCAGAGGCTGGCGCACCGCGAGTAAAGCACCTGTAAAAAACGTAGATCTGTGGCAGGCGCTGGATGAGGCGCGTCTGCGTCACACGATAGAATGGCGCTGGGTCAAAGGCCATGCGGGACATGAAGGAAATGAACGTGCTGATGAATTGGCCAATCGCGGTGTGGAAGTCGCATTGAGTGAAGCTTAAGCAGCGCACATGAAGTAACAGATATCGCTAGCCTGTCGTCACGTGGCTTGAATGTACTTCAATATCATTAACGCTGTTATGAACACGACTATCAGCATGACCATCAACACAGTCATGAAGTTTGCTTGTTAATTATTATTTTTTATCCTTATTCATTCATTCTATTCATCGACATCAGCCAAGTTAAGACAAACTAAACATGCGACAAATCGTGCTCGACACAGAAACCACCGGCCTGAATCCGCGCAGCGGCGACCGCATCATAGAGATCGGTTGCGTGGAGATGATCAACCGCAGGCTGACAGGGAATAATTTCCATCAATACCTTAATCCTGAGCGTGATTCTGATCCGGGCGCGCTGGCCGTGCATGGACTGACCACTGAATTTTTGAGCGACAAACCCAAGTTTGCCGAGATCGCTGCCGAGCTGTGTGAATTTGTGCGTGATGCTGAAATCATTATCCACAATGCTTCGTTTGACGTCGGTTTTCTGGATGCCGAATTGGAAAAACTAGGTCTGCCCAAGTTTGCTCAGAATGTAGAAAAAATCACTGACACCCTCATGCAGGCGAAAGAGCTTCATCCGGGCAAACGCAATTCGCTGGATGCCTTGTGCGAACGCTATGGCGTTTCGAATGCGCATCGCACCTTGCATGGCGCTTTACTGGATTCGGAATTGCTGGCCGAAGTCTATCTGGCCATGACGCGTGGTCAGGACAGTCTGAGCATGGATTTGCATATGGATGGCAGTGGCGATGCAGGCAGCCAGTCTGTGGCATTGGCAGAGATCATCGTACAGCAACCCAGTCCGGATGAAATGGCCGCCCATGAAGCCCTGCTGCAAGCCCTGGATAAAGAAGCCAAAGGTGCCAGCTTATGGCGGCAGATGACTCTGAATTGATCGAAGCTCTCAGTTTGTGCGATAATTCGCGCCGGCCCGGGAGGTTAGCTCAGGGGTAGAGCGATCGCCTCACACGCGATAGGTCGCAAGTTCGAAACTTGCACTTCCCACCAAAGAACACAAAACCGACCTTGCAGGTCGGTTTTTTTATGTGCTGACTCAGCAGATCTGAATCAGTCCTGCTGAATCGGTTATCTAGATCAGCCGCTGCGCTTGCGGGCAATCGCAGCGCCGGCCCGTGGTTTGTTCTGCCCGAATTTTTTTGCGACTTTATTGACCGAAGGCGTTTCATCGCGCCGTGCCCGCTTGCCCATGACGGCAGGCGCATCTGAACGCGGCACCAGATGTTGCGGCCCATTACCTATCAAATCACTGCGGCCCATGCGCTTGAGACCTTCACGTATGGCTTCCCAATTGTCTGGATCGTGATAGCGCAACAAGGCCTTGTGCAATTTTCGTATCTTCGCCAGTCGCGGTGTTTCTACGGTTTCGGAATCCTTGCTGATCTTGTGCAGAGGATTTTTACGCGTGTGATACATGGTGGTTGCCATCGCCATAGGCGTGGGCAGGAAAGTCTGCACCTGATCCAGACGGAAATCATTTTGCTTGAGCCAGATAGCCAGATTCAGCATGTCTTCATCGGTCGTGCCCGGATGGGCTGCAATGAAATAAGGAATCAGATACTGTTCCTTGCCGGCTTCTTTGGAATATTTGTCGAACAATTCCTTGAATCGATAATAAGAGCCCATGCCTGGCTTCATCATTTTCGACAGCGGGCCATCTTCCGAATGCTCGGGTGCGATTTTCAATAAGCCACCGACATGATGGGTCGCCAGTTCTTTGACGTATTCAGGCGAGCGAACAGCCAGGTCATAACGCAAGCCTGAGCTGACCAGGATTTTTTTCACGCCGGGAATGGCACGTGCGCGCCGATACAGCTGTATCAGTTTGCTGTGATCTGTATTCAGATTGGAGCAGATGGTCGGATAGACGCAAGACAGGCGGCGGCAGGATTCTTCCACCTTTTTATCTTTGCAGGCCAGCCGGTACATATTTGCCGTGGGGCCGCCGAGATCGGAGATGGTGCCGGTGAAGCCCTTGGTCTTGTCACGTATGAGTTCTATCTCACGCAATATGGAAGGCTCAGAGCGACTCTGAATGATGCGGCCTTCATGCTCCGTGATAGAGCAGAAGGTGCAGCCACCAAAACAGCCGCGCATGATATTGACGGAGAAACGGATCATGTCCCAGGCGGGAATTTTTTCTTTGCCATAGGCCGGATGCGGTGCGCGTGCATAGGGCAAGTCAAACACATAATCCATTTCATCCATCGCCAGTGGCAGCGGCGGCGGATTCAGCCACACATCACGCTCACCGTGTGCCTGCACCATGGCGCGTGCATTGCCGGGATTGGATTCAAGATGAAATACGCGCGAAGCATGGGCATAGCTGACCGGATCTTCTTTAACCACTTCAAATGCAGGCAGGCGCACCACGCTGCGTGAGCGCACTTCTTTTTGCATTGCCTGCCGCTCTTCACGCGTCATGATCTTGATCGTCATGACTTTGGGTTCGGCCGGCTTATCATCCGTGCCGCAGGCGGTGGGATCTTTTTCCTTCATTTCATAAGGATCCGGATGCGGCTCAACTTTTCCGGGCGTATCAACCCGCGTCGAGTCGACTTCATACCAGTCATCCGAGGGCTTCCAGTCGCGTGACACCATGAAAGCCGTGCCACGCAGATCGCGTATAGCCTTGACGGATTCACCCGCTGCCAGACGATGCGAGAGATCGAGCAGCGCGCGTTCCGCATTGCCAAATAAAAGAATGTCTGCCTTGGAGTCCGTCAGCACTGAGCGACGCACGGTATCGGACCAATAGTCGTAATGCGCAATTCTGCGCAGGCTGGCTTCAATGCTGCCGATCACGATCGGTGTGCCGGGGAAGGCTTCACGTGCACGCTGTGCGTAGACGGTGACTGCGCGATCAGGACGTTTGTTGGGATGGCCACCGGCGGTATACGCATCATCCGAACGTATTTTGCGATCGGCTGTGTAGCGGTTGATCATGGAATCCATGTTCCCCGCGGTGATGCCGAAGTAGAGATTCGGTTTGCCCAGCGCACGGAAAGCATCGGCAGATTGCCAGTCTGGCTGGCTGATGATGCCGACCCTGAAACCCTGAGACTCTAAAAGCCGTCCAATCAGCGCCATGCCAAAGCTGGGATGATCAATATAGGCATCGCCGGTCACGATAATGATGTCGCAACTATCCCAGCCTAGCTTGTCCATCTCCGCGCGCGACATAGGCAGCATGGGTGCAGGGATCAGGCCTGATCTGTAGGGCGGAAATGAGCGGAGATTGTGCGGCGTCGCGGACATACGGGCTTCGTAGGAGTGTTAATTGGAGCGTATTAGCCCGCTAGTATGCCAGTGTTAGGCCATTGGGGTTTTTAGCTGCAATTCTGTGGCAAGCCCATTCCAATACAATTGCAGTGAGATTCAGTGTTGGGCAGCTTTATTTAAAGG
>CAIQLE010000197.1 GCA_903872555.1 uncultured bacterium | reverse complement strand
CAGCGAGGATGATCTGTCACCGGAAATGAAAGAACAACTACAAACGATAGAAACGCGAGACGCTGCAAAACGCATCTTAGGTTCGCACTGGATTCATGTCGGCAATCTCAGCCCGGAAGTGTTGGATTCCTTCTTGAAAAACGCCAGAGTATTTATGGAAAATAAGGTAAAAGATAAAAAATTTCAATTGAAATGCCTGCTAGAAATTCATTTGTCTTATCCTCATTTGATGAGTAAAAAACCATTGCTTCAGAATGAATTTCAGAACCAGCGCAGGCTTTGGCTAAGGGATGTGGAATTTCTCTTGCAGCACACCCAGTTACTCGACAAGCTGAGCGAGCCGGGAAAATACTATTTTCTGCGCAAGCTGGAAATCAAGGCGATAGGAGCCTATCGACCCCAGCGCAGCGAATATGATTTGGAAAAATTCTTGAAAGAGGCCCAGCGACAATTATTTTCGCTCTACGAAGCGCAACAATAAGGCGAATTTATAAACGATCAGCTTATTGCGGGCTATTCATAGTTGCGGGCATCCTCAATGACTTTGCCATCATTCGGCAGGCTGCCCGTGGCAACCAATTTGACTTCGCCGCGCAGCTTGGTGATGTCGCGTATCGAGGTGACGATGGCGTCGATGTCCTTGTTGGCGCCAGCCAGATCGTCTGCTTCGCAATGCAGGGTCATGACATCATTGGCCATCTCTCCGCTGATCACCAGTCTTGCCTTGCCTATGGACGCATGACGCCGCACGATGTCTGCCACCTGCGAAGGATGGACAAACATGGCGCGTACCTTGGTGGTCTGGTCAGCGCGACCCATCCAGCCTTTGATGCGTACATTCGTGCGGCCGCAAGGTGAGACGCCGCTCAGGATGGCCGACATATCACCGGTCGCAAAACGCAGGAGTGGGTAGTCAGGATTAAAAGATGTGATGACGATTTCACCGACTTCACCTTCAGGCACAGGATCGCCCGTACCCGGCCTCACAATTTCCAGCAGCAGCGTTTCATCGATCACCATGCCGGGATTGACGACACCATCGGTAAGGGTCTCGTAAGCGATATTGCCTATATCAGCCGAACCATAGGTTTGCAGCACATGCGGCACACCATGGGCATTCAGCCACTGGCGCAGTGAAGGTGGCAGTGCTTCCGCACCGACCAGAGCGTATTGCAGACTACTGATGTCCTGCCCCGTCTCCTGCGCTTTTTCTACGATGATCTTCAGGAAGGATGGCGTCCCTGTATAGGCCTTGGGACGCAGCAGATGCATGGCCTGCACCTGCATTTCGGTCTGACCTATGCCCGCCGGTATGACGGGGCAGCCCAGACGCGCAGCACCCCCTTCCACCATCAGGCCGGCCGGCGTGAAGTGATACGCAAAACAATTCTGTATCACATCACCTGCCCGCATACCGAGTGCATGCAGAGGACGTGCATAGCGCCACCAGTCTGCACCCCGACCTTCGGGATCAAAGATAGGCCCGGGTGACATGAAGATGCGTGAGAGCTTGCCCGCAGGCGTGGTGTTGAGCCCGCCGAAAGGCAGATCGGCTTTCTGAATTTCTTTCAGGTCCGATTTGCGGGTGACTGGCAATTGCGCCAGCGCGGCGCGGGTCGTGATGTCTGCCGCAGTCACGCCCTTGAGAATGTGAGCCCAGCCGGGTGCCTGTTGTGCCTGCGTGATGAGCGCGGGCAGCGCGGCCAGCAGGGCGTCTTCACGAGCAGCAGGGTCGCGTGCTTCCAGCGTATCGAACAGATCAGACATGGTGTAGGTACTCGGTAAAAGGGATCAGGCCAGCCAGCGTTTGCGGCGGCGATAGAATTTCATGTCGCGGAAGCTCTTGCGCCCTGCGCCAGACATCCCGAGATAAAATTCTTTTACATCTTCATTGCTCGAGAGTTCAGTTGCAGCACCTTCCATCACCACACGACCGTTTTCGAGTATGTAGCCAAAGTCGGCATAGCGCAGCGCAATCGTGGTGTTTTGTTCAGCCAGCAGGAAGGACACCCCTTCCGTTTTATTCAGGTCTTGTACGATCTCGAAAATTTCTTCCACAATTTGCGGCGCCAGACCCATAGAGGGTTCATCTAGCAAAATCATGGAAGGCTTGGCCATCAGTGAGCGACCGATGGCACACATCTGCTGCTCACCCCCCGAGGTGTAGCCGGCCATGGAACTACGTCTTTGTTTCAGGCGTGGGAAATAGTGATACACCTTCTCGAGCGCATCTTTTAATTCAGTGCGGCTGATCTTGCGGGTGTAGGCGCCGGTCAGTAAATTTTCTTCTATGGTCAGGTGGCCGAAGCAATGCCGGCCTTCCATCACTTGTGACAAACCGCGTTTCACCAGCTCATTCGGCGTCAGTTGATCAATCCGTTCGCCATTGAATTCCACACTGCCTTTGGTGACATCACCACGCTCGCCACGCAATAAGGTAGAGATGGATTTGAGCGTCGTTGATTTGCCTGCGCCATTCGCACCCATGAGTGCCACGATCTTGCCCTTGGGGACAGACAGTGAGACGCCTTTAAGTACAAGGATGACGTGGTCATAAATGACCTCGATATTATTAACGGCGAGTAGGGTGGAATGATTGTTCATGAGCGTGCCGATCT
>CAIQLE010000196.1 GCA_903872555.1 uncultured bacterium | reverse complement strand
GCAAGATCATCAAAAATTTGTGTGCCGGGTGGCAGGCCACCTTTTTCCAGCGTGTTTTCGCCATTGCCGGTCTTGACCAGAAATGGCTGACATCCCATATCAAAGCCTGCCTGCAGGTCACGCAGTGAATCACCGACTACAGCGACGTCTTTCAGATTCACGTCAAAGCGCTGGCCTATGGCTTTGAGCATACCGGGGCGGGGTTTACGGCAGTCGCAATACTCATCGGCAGCATGCGGGCAAAAAAAGATGGCATCAATATGCGCCCCTACGGCCTGCGCTGCGAGGTGTAATTTCTGATGAATCGCATTCAGCATCTTCATGTCGAACAGGCCGCGTGCAATCCCGGCCTGATTGGTTGCGACCGCGACCCGATAGCCATGCTGATTCAGGCGTGCAATCGCTTCCAGCGACCCCGGGAGTGGCCGCCACTCTGCCGGTGATTTGACGTATTGCTTAGAGTCATAATTAATGACCCCATCGCGATCGAGGATGATGAGCTTCATGAGCTGCGTTTATTCAAATACCGCATCAGGCAGCCAGCTTGGAAATGTCTGCCACGCGGTTCATCATGGCGTGCAGGGCATTCAGCAGCGCCAGACGATTTGCCCGCAGCGCCGGATCTTCAGCCATCACCATCACATCATTGAAAAAAGCATCCACATCATCACGCAAGGCCGCCAGTGCTTTCAGTGTTGCTGCGAAATCTCCGCTGGCAAAGGCATGATCGACAGCACTGCGTGTGTCCGTCATGGCACCGTACAGACGCTGCTCGGCAGCTTCAGTCAGCAATGCAGGCTGAACTTCCGTCAGCACGCCTTCATTTTTCTTCAGGATATTCGTGATGCGCTTATTCGCTGCTGCCAGCGATGCGGCTTCCGGCAATGATGCGAAGGCTTTGACAGCATCCAGACGTTCAACAATATCGTCCAGCCTGTCAGGGGCTTGTGCTACGACGGCTTCAACCGCATCTTGCGCATGACCACGATCCTTCAGCAATCCGCGCAGACGGTCATGCATAAAGTTTTGTACATCGCTGCTCGGGTCACTGAAATTCGCATTGCCGGCAAATTGCTTCACGGTCTGTGCCAGCAGGTGCGAGATAGACACGGGCAGGCGCTGCTCGACCAGCATGCGCAATATACCCAGCGCATGACGACGCAGTGCGAAAGGATCTTTATCACCTGTCGGTGCCAGACCTATGCCCCAGATACCTACCAGCGTCTCTAGCTTATCAGCCAGTGCGACGACTGTGCCGGTGCGTGTGGCAGGCAGAGCATCACCTGCAAAGCGTGGTTGATAATGTTCGCCAATCGCGGTAGCGACTTCAGCCGCTTCGCCATCATGTTGTGCATAGTAAGTGCCCATGATGCCTTGCAGCTCAGGGAATTCACCCACCATGTCAGTCAGCAAATCAGCCTTCGATAATTGCGCTGCGCGTTTGGCCATGGAGGCATCGGCATTCAGGGATTCAGCAATCGCAATCGCCAGCGCCACCACGCGCTCATTGCGCTGCGCCTGTGAGCCCAGCTTATTGTGATACACCACAGAGGCCAGACCGGGCAGGCGATCGATGAGTTTTTTCTTTTGATCTTGCTCGAAGAAGAATTTCGCATCCGACAGGCGCGGACGAACCACGCGCTCATTACCGCCGATGATGTGGCGCGCATCATTCGTTGCGATATTCGAGACGATCAGAAAGCGCGAGCGCAATTTGCCCTGAGCGTCTGTCAGCGCAAAATATTTCTGATTGGTCTGCATGGTCAGAATCAGACATTCCTGCGGTACTGACAGGAAGGCAGGATCGAAATTACATTCATAGACTACAGGCCACTCCACCAGTGCCGTTACTTCTTCTAGCAGAGATTCAGGCATCAGGATCTGATCGGTGCCGGCAGCGGCAAGCAGTGCGGCTTTGATGTTTTCCTTGCGGGCGGCAAAGCTGGCAATCACCAGACCTTCTGTTTCCAGCGTGGCAGCGTAGTTGTCAGCGCTGGCGATAGTGAGCTCTGCTTGTTTGCTGAGAAAGCGATGGCCCAGTGTGGTGCGGCCAGACTGCAATCCCAGCAGTTGCAGAGGTATCAGCTGATCATCCAGCAGCGCTATCAAACGATGTACAGGACGAACGAACTGTACCGTCTCGCCATCAGGACGCTGATAGCTCATGACTTTGGGGATGGGCAGTTTACTGATGCTCTCTTCCAGCGCCGCTTGCAGACCCGTGGCCAGTGCCTGTCCGGGTGCGGTATAGCTGAAGAAGAAACTCTCTGCTTTGCCATCCGGTGCGCGTTCCAGCTCAGACAAGTCAATGCTGTCGCGACCCGCCTGTGCTGCCAACGCGGCCAGTTTTTTAGTCAGAGGTGCAGCAGGCTGACCTTCTTTATCCAGCGCCACAGACACCGGCAATACTTTTTCGCGTATCTGTTTATCCGGTGAGGTCGCAAGCACACCGGTGATGGACACAGCCAGCCGGCGTGGTGTTGCGTGCGCCGTCACGCTGGCATCGGCATCCACAAAAGCGCGTGTCGATAAGCCATGCAAAATGCCGGCAGCAAAAGCATCGCCCAGACGGGACAAGGCTTTCGGAGGAAGTTCTTCGGTCAGCAGTTCAACCAGTAATGTGTGTTTCATGGGATGGTATTCAGACTGTTCAGTGAATCGGACTAGGCCGTTTTATGCAGCGTGCCGTGTGTCGCCCAACATGGGGAAACCCAGGGTTTCGCGCGAAGTGTAATAAGCCTGTGCAACGGCGCGTGCCAGATTGCGTATGCGACCGATGTAGGCTGCACGCTCAGTCACCGAAATCGCACCGCGTGCATCCAGCAGATTGAACGTGTGCGCAGCCTTCAGAATCATTTCATATGCGGGTAAAGTCAGCGGCACATCGAGCAGGCGCTTGGCTTCGGACTCGTAATTCGTAAACAGCGAGAACAGGAATTCGCTATTGGAATGTTCGAAGTTGTAAGTCGATTGCTCAACTTCATTTTGATGGAAGACATCGCCATAGGTCAGGCGACGTGTCACGCCGTTTTCTTCCCACTCGGTCCAGATCAGATCGAACACATTTTCAACG
>CAIQLE010000195.1 GCA_903872555.1 uncultured bacterium | reverse complement strand
TCCACTTCGCGTGCCACGGGCATGCTGGGCCACATCGGTCCGTAAAACGGATGACCAAAGCCCGGACTGCCCCAGTAAGGACTGTAATAACCCGGCCCATACCAAGGGGTGCCATACCAGGAATCTACCAGCACGGTTTCGACCACACGCATATCGCGGGCCTGAATGCTGTAATCCATGCTGACGGATAGTTGGGCGGATGCACCAGCCGCCGCTTCATGCAGACCGAGCTGCAGCAGTTGCAGACGCACCAGATTTTCATAAGCCTGGCGCTCGAGATTTTGTGTATCCGTATTAGCAAATACAAAAGACTGGCCGGCAGTGTGGGCTGGCCACTGGTGAAATGCCGTCACTTCACTGCGGATACGTGTGGCGCATCCTGACAGCAAGAGGCTGAAAACGCTGCAAAGCAAGACAAGTCGTCGCGCGGCATGAGCAAGCGCTGGAATGCGGTGTTCATATCTTGCGGCGAGCCGACTGCGAACTCCCGGCTTGGTAGAATGCTGATCTTCAGTCATTTCATTTGCCTCTGTTTCTTATGCGTACAGACACTGCCAGCGCCATTCACCGTCAAGATTATGCCCTGCCCACCTACTGGGTAGACAGCATTGATATCGGTTTTGATCTCGATCCCGCCGCAACCCGTGTGGCAGCGCGCACCACCATGCGCCGTAACACCGACAGTCCGCAGCACGAGATAGTGCTGTATGGCGAAGAACTGGAGCTGGTTGCGCTGCGTGTCAACGGTAAAACCCTGAAGCCGGGTCAATACCAATTGCACAACGGCAGGCTCAGCATCCCGAACCCACCGGACGAAGTGACGCTCGAGATCGAGACACTGATACAGCCTGATCGCAACACCTCGCTGATGGGACTCTACGTATCTAACGGTAATTTTTTTACACAATGTGAAGCTGAAGGCTTCAGAAAAATTACTTTTTTCCCGGACCGTCCTGATGTGATGGCAACTTACCGCGTGATGCTGCGCGCAGACAAGGCGCTCTATCCGGTCTTGCTGTCCAACGGTAACCTGATAGAAGAGGGCGATCTTGGGGATGGCCGTCATTACGCACTCTGGGAAGACCCCTTCAAAAAACCTTCCTATTTGTTTGCATTGGTTGCAGGCAAGCTGGTTTGCGAAGAACAAACCCTGCGCCTGAAATCAGGGCGCGAGGCATTGCTGCAAGTCTGGGTGGAAGACGGCAATCTGGATAAAACATCGCATGCGATGGAATCACTGATCCGCAGCATACGTTGGGATGAAGAGCGTTTTGGCCTCGAACTTGACCTTGATCGTTTCATGATTGTCGCCGTGGGCGATTTCAACATGGGCGCGATGGAGAACAAGGGCCTGAATATTTTCAACACCAAATATGTACTGGCCAATCCGCGTATTGCTACCGATGCTGATTACGCCAACATAGAATCCGTTGTCGCACACGAATACTTCCATAACTGGACAGGAAATCGCGTCACCTGCCGTGACTGGTTTCAGCTCTCGCTCAAAGAAGGCCTGACAGTTTTTCGTGATCAGGAATTCTCTGCCGACATGATGGGTAGCGCAAGCGGCCGGGCAGTGAAACGAATTGAAGATGTGCGTGTATTGCGTGCCGCACAGTTCCCGGAAGATGCGGGTCCGATGTCACACCCCGTGCGTCCGGATTCTTATGTTGAGATCAATAATTTTTACACTCTGACCATTTACGAAAAAGGTTCAGAAGTCGTGCGCATGCTGCAGACCTTGCTCGGCCGTGAAGGCTTTCGCAAAGGTATGGATTTGTATTTTGCGCGGCATGACGGTCAGGCCGTGACTTGCGATGATTTTCGCGCGGCGATGGCCGATGCCAACCAGCGCGATCTGAGCCAGTTTGAATATTGGTACAGTCAGGCCGGCACACCCAGAGTGATCGTGCGTTCACATCATGATGCAGCGAATGCCACCTATACCTTGGATATAGAGCAGTTCTGCCCGCCGACGCCGGACCATGCCAAGAAATTTTCCATGCATATACCCGTCGCCGTAGGCTTGCTGGATGCAGAGGGTAAAGATTTGCCTTTGCAGTTAGTCAGCAGAGAGGGCAGGCATGAGGCAGGCATCCATGAAGCTGAAGTACGCGCTGTGAATACAACGCTGGTGCTGGAATTAACTGAGGCACGCCAGAGCTTCACCTTCAAAGGCATTACACAAAAACCCGTGCCTTCCTTGCTGCGTAATTTTTCTGCGCCTGTCGTGCTTGATTATGATTACAGCGATGATGAACTCGCCTTTTTGCTGGCGCACGACAGCGATCCTTTTAATCGCTGGGAAGCAGGGCAGCGTCTGACGACTCGTCGTCTGCTGTCGCTGGCAGACAGCGCCATCTCGGAAGAGCTGAGCTACCCTGAAACAGCGCAAGACCAACGCATTGTTGAAGCCCTGCGCAAGCTCTTGCGCGATACCACGCTGGACCCTGCCTTCCGTGATCTGGTGCTGACCTTGCCTTCAGAAGGCATGCTGGCTGAACAAATGGGCGTGATCGACCCTCAGGCCATCCATAAAGCACGCCGTGCCTTGCGCAAGTATCTGGCACAAGCATTAGAAACAGACTTGCATGAGATTTATCATGCAAATCAGGTGCAAGGTGCCTACTCACCTGATCCTGCTGCGGCCGGACAGCGTGCCTTGCGCAATACAGCACTGTCTTATCTGGCAGAGCTGAATGATCCTGCTTCAGAAAAACTCATGCAAGCGCAGTTAGATGCCGCTACCAATATGACGGATCGCATCGCCGCCCTGTCAGCTATGGTGAATCATGCAGCCACCGGTGTTGCGGCAGCTTTGCAGCAGTTTTATGATGATTTTGAAGATGAAGCCCTGGTGATCGACAAATGGTTCAGTCTGCAGGCTACAGCGCCGCATATGACGGTTGATCATGTGCGTAAGCTCATGCAGCATCCGGCTTACACCTTAAAAAATCCTAATCGTGCGCGCAGCTTGCTGTTTGCATTTTGTAATAGTAATCCGGCGCAATTTCATGCGGCCAACGGAACAGGCCATGCTTTCTGGGCCGAACACGTGATTGCACTCGATGCGATCAATCCGCAAGTGGCCGCACGACTGGCGCGATCGCTGGATCGCTGGCGCAAATATACGCCCGCCTTACAGATCAGCATGCGCGCTGCACTGGAAAAAATCGCCGCCACAGACAAATTATCGAACGACGTTGCCGAAGTCATAGGCAAGGCGCTTGCAAACTAATTACTTTTTACATTGAGATACTCATGAAACGTGTCAGTCTGACCCAGCACCTGATTGAAGAGCAGCGACTGAATAATTCCATACCGGCTGAATTGCGTCTGTTGATAGAAGTCGTTGCGCGCGCCTGCAAAACCATCAGTCATGCCGTGGGCAAAGGCGCTCTGGGCGATGTGCTGGGCGCTGCTGGCAGTGAAAACGTACAGGGTGAAATTCAGAAAAAACTCGACATCATCTCGAATGAAATTCTGCTGCAGGCCAATGAGTGGGGCGGCCATCTGGCGGCCATGGCTTCGGAAGAAATGGAAACCATACACCCCATACCGAACCGCTACCCCAAAGGCGAATACATGTTGCTGTTCGATCCGCT
>CAIQLE010000194.1 GCA_903872555.1 uncultured bacterium | reverse complement strand
GGCTGCCTCTTCAAGAATTGCTTTCTTTTTAACTTCAGTCTTTGTGCGCACGCTTCTTCTCCACCTGCTCAATTAATCGTACTGTTGTGTACAGTTTAGATTGACAGTCTATAAATGTCTACTTAATATGTACCGTACTGTACAGTTTTAATTCTGCCTTAGATCCGGAGCATTCGAATGAAAAATAACAGGTCCTTGCCGAGGCCGCGCTCCGCAGCACTCGCTGTCATTACAGCATTGAGCCTGAGCGCCTGCGCTAGCCTGCCCTCCGTCGACCTTACAAAACAAAGCAATCAAGCTGACCTAAAGAACACCACCCAGTCATTCGCCGCACCGCAAACCGAGTGGCCTCAGGACCGGTGGTGGACCAGCTATCAGGATGTGCAACTCACGCAACTGATAGAGGAGGCTCTGGACAATTCACCCGACATGGCGATAGCAGATGCACGCCTGAAGCAGGCCGAAGCAGCGCAGGGAGTGATTCGCTCAGCTGAACTGCCACAGAGCCGCGCCAGCGCATCGGCCACCAGTCAGCGGCAGAGCAATAACTATCTCTTTCCAAAAGCACTGGTACCGCAGGGATGGAATGGATATGGCAATGCAGCCATCGACTTCAGTTGGGAAATTGATTTTTGGGGCAAGAACCGCGCAGCACTCGCGGCTTCCACCAGCAAACTGCATGCCGCACGTGCTGAAACTGCACAGGCACGTCTGACACTGGCCAGTGCTATTGCAAGCCAATACGCTGAACTGGCGCGACTGTTTGCTGCGCGTGAGACTGCGCTGCAGGCAATACAGGTCCGCAGCAAAACCGAACAGCTTTTCACAGAGCGCTATGAGCACGGGCTGGAAAATCAGCATAAGGTGCGTGAAGCCGAAGCGAACCGGCTACAGGCCGAAGCTGAGCTGCTCCAGATTGACGAGAACATCAGTATCTTGCGCCACCGACTGGCAGCACTCGGCGGTAATGGCCCGGATCGCGGCTTAATGATTGAGCGGCCAAAAATTACACTCGACCGTGCGTTTGGTTTGCCTGAAAAACTCGCATTGGAATTACTGGGACGTCGTCCTGATATTGTCGCAGCGCGTCTGCAGGTCGAAGCGCAATTGAAGCATACCGAACAGAAAAAAGCGGAGTTCTATCCGAACGTGAACTTGTCGGCCTTCATTGGCCTGCAATCCTACGGTCTGTCGAAACTACCTGAATCCAACTCAACAGTCGGCTCGGTCGGCCCAGTCATTTCTCTGCCCATTTGTAATGGTGGCCGGTTGCGCAGCGAACTGCGCTATAGCATCGCGCAATACGATGAAGCAGTAGCTAACTATCAGCGCACCATTCAGCTGTCCTTGCAGGAAGTCGCCGATGCTATTAACAATCAGGCTTCACAAACCGCACGAGTGGAGAAAGCCAGTCGCAGTGTCGCCGCTATGCAGCAAGCCTATCGCATCGTCAATGAGCGCTATCTGGGCGGCCTGTCGAACTACATAGAAGTACTGCATGCTGAAGATGCCCTGCTGAACGCGCAAAAAAGCCTGACTGATTTGCAGGCACGTGCCTTCACGCTGGATGTCGCGATGATTCATGCGCTGGGTGGCGGCTATATCGCTCAAGCTAACTAAACAAAAATAAGAAAAGGAATCGTCATGAACACTCACAATCTCAATTTCACCCCTGAGATCAGTGCGCAACAAAAACGTAAAAAAGCACTATTCCGCTTAGCGGGCATCGTTCTGATTAGCGGGCTGATCGCCGGTGGATATCAGATGCTGTTCGGCGCTCATACTGTTTCAACCGACAACGCCTATACGGCCGCAGAAATTGCTCAGGTTGCTGCAGCAACCAGTGGCACGATTGCCGAGATTCGCGCCAGAGATACTCAGGTCGTCAGGCAAGGCGAAGTACTGGTGGTGCTTGATCCTGCAGATGCCCGACTCAAACT
>CAIQLE010000193.1 GCA_903872555.1 uncultured bacterium | reverse complement strand
GTCATGGCAGGTTTATGCCAGCCGCAATTTACATCGTACCAACAGTCACTTCAGGATAAAATCGCAGCGCAGAATATGGGCGAACGCCTGCGCTTTGTGGGTGAGATAGCCCCTGAAGAGATAAGCAACTGGTATCGCAACACGCTGATTACCGTTGCCTGTCCGCGTTACGAGGGTTATGGATTAACCGTACTGGAAGGCATGGCCTGTGGATGTGCGATCGTGGCTTCCGATGCAGGTATCTTCAAGGCAGTGATTGAGGAAGGCGTCAGCGGCCATGTTGTTGCAATCGAAGATGTCCGTGCACTTGCCGATGCCTTGCGCAAAGTGATGCGAGATGCTGAGCATGCCAGACAAATGGGTTTACACGGACGGCAATTTGTCCAGGAACATTATTCATCAGAGAGTGAAGCCAGAGGCATACAAGCGGTATATCAAGGCCTGTGGAATTCATGAAAGAAAACATCATGCATGCTGTAGCTATTAATCCGATCGTACTATGCGGCGGTTCCGGAACCCGATTATGGCCTTTGAGCCGGGAATCATTCCCCAAACAATTCGTCCCCCTCATCCATGGCAAAAGTCTGCTGCAAGCCACGCTGGAAAGACTGAATGGCCTAGGTGAAGTGCTGTGTGTAGCCAATCTGGAGCATCGCTTTTTTGTACAGGAGGCGATGAATCTGGCGCATCAACAGGGACGCCAGTTACTTGAACCTGCCGGCCGCAACACCGCTGCTGCTATGGCCTGCGCCAGTTCCTTATATGCAGTGGATGATTTATTGTTATTCCTGCCTGCCGATCACTACATCCCGGATAGCAAAGCATTTATACAAACCGTACAGCAAGGCGTGAGTGCAGCACGCAGCGGTCACATTGTGACCTTTGGTGTGCATCCCAGTTTCCCCAGTACGGCTTATGGTTACATTCAGAAAGGCGCTCAGCTTAAGGATAGCGAAGCTGCGTTTCAGGTTCAGCGTTTCGTCGAAAAGCCGCCCCTTGAGGAAGCATCGCGTTTATTGCTGACAGGCGAACATTACTGGAATGCCGGCATTTTTCTATGTACAGCAGCGACATTGCGCACCGCACTCAAAACATATGCAGCAGATATAGGTACTGCTTGTGACGCCGCGATGAAAGCGATGCGCATTGATGGCCAATTCATACATCCAGATAAAGAAGCATTCTTAGCCGTCAGAAAAGAATCGATTGATTATGCCGTTATGGAAAATTTTCCACACATGGCGATGGTTCCTTTCATGGGTGGCTGGAGTGATGTCGGTAGCTGGAATGCGATTGCCGATCTGGCTGAAAAAGATAGCGCAGGCAATCAGACAGAAGGACGCGCACTCCTGATTGATGCCAAGAATACCTATGTGAATACAAGCACACGTCAGGTAGTGGCGATTGGCACCGAAGATCTGCTGATTATTGATACGCCTGATGCTCTGTTGGTCGCCAATAAAAACCATGCAGAGCAAGTCAAAACAGCCGTAGAACAGCTCAAGCTATCCGAAGCTCCTGAAGCCATCATGCACAGACGTGTTGCACGACCATGGGGATGGTATGACAGCGTAGACCGCGGCGATCGCTTTCAGGTCAAACGCATCGGTGTCAATCCGGGCGCATCCCTCAGCCTGCAGATGCATCACCATCGTGCTGAACACTGGATCGTGGTTCAGGGCACTGCCGAGGTGACCAATGGCGAGCAGGTCTATCTGGTGGCTGAAAATGAATCCACGTATATTCCTCTGGGTATCAAACACAGACTCAGAAATCCCGGAAAAACGCTGCTGGAAATTATTGAAGTCCAGTCGGGCAGCTATCTCGGTGAAGACGATATCGTCAGATTTGATGACACGTATGGTCGGGTCAGCTAAGGCTACCACCACTCATTTTATTTATTTTGCAGGAACAAAGGCTGAATGCTATGACTCAACAATCGAAAGTCGCGCTCATCACAGGTATCACGGGACAGGATGGCGCCTATCTGGCCGAGTTTTTATTAAAAAAAGGCTATGAGGTTCATGGCATTAAACGCCGCAGTTCTTTGTTTAATACGGACCGTATCGACCATCTCTACTCAGATCCGCATGTGGAAGGTCGTAAATTCATCCTGCACTATGGCGACCTGACGGACAGTACCAACCTGATACGCATCGTTCAGAGCGTCAAACCTGATGAGATCTACAATCTTGCCGCTCAAAGCCATGTGGCAGTGAGCTTCGAAGAACCTGAATACACCGCCAATGCCGATGGCCTGGGTGCACTCCGTTTGCTGGAAGCCATCAGGATCTGCGGGCTGGAAAAAAAGACCCGCTTCTATCAGGCATCGACCAGTGAACTTTATGGTCTGGTACAAGAAATACCGCAAAAGGAAACCACACCCTTCTATCCCCGTAGCCCGTATGCCGTTGCAAAACTTTATGCCTACTGGATTACGGTGAATTATAGGGAAGCCTATGGCATATACGCCTGCAACGGTATTTTGTTTAATCACGAAAGCCCTCTGCGCGGCGAAACTTTCGTCACCCGAAAAATCACAAGGGCAATGGCACGTATCGTCTTAGGTTTGCAAGACTGCCTGTATCTGGGCAATATGTCCGCGCTGCGCGACTGGGGACATGCAAAAGATTACGTAGAAATGCAATGGCTCATGCTGCAGCAGGAGCAAGCAGAAGATTTTGTTATTGCGACGGGCGTGCAATACAGCGTACGCCAGTTTGTTGAATTCGCAGCACTTGAACTCGGCCTAGAATTACAGTTTGAGGGCAAAGATGAACTTGAGATAGGTCGTGTTTCCCGTATTACCAACCCGGATATCAAATGCAAAGTGGGCGATGTTGTGGTGAAGGTAGATCCACGTTACTTCCGCCCCACCGAAGTTGAGACCCTGTTGGGCGACCCTAGCAAGGCAAGGGAAAAACTGGGTTGGACACCCGTCACCTCACTGCATGAACTGGTCAAGGAAATGGCACAGGCAGATTTCATTTCGGCCAAACGCGATAGTCTGGTGAAGAAGCATGGCTACCAGGTATTTGATTACAACGAATAAGATGAATAACACTATGCATGCTGATGCAAAAATCTTTGTTGCCGGACATCGTGGCATGGTCGGCAGTGCGCTGGTGCGTACTCTGAATGCGAAGGGATACAACAACATCCTGACCCAGACCCGGACTGAATTGGATTTATTGAATCAATCCGCTGTTGCTGAATTTCTGAGCGAGCAAAAGCCTGATTTTATTTTTATTGCAGCAGCCAAGGTCGGTGGCATACAAGCCAACAACACCTTACGCGCAGATTTTATTTATCAGAATCTCG
>CAIQLE010000192.1 GCA_903872555.1 uncultured bacterium | reverse complement strand
CCTGATTTTCCTTCATCTTGGACAGGATATCGGGCAGACGCTCTGACAATTCCGGGAAATTAATATGGCAGTGGGAATCGATAAACATCCGGCTATTGTACGATGAGCCGGAAGATCCATCCCAGCCTGGCCAGACGCAGACGCATAGCAGCTAGCCTGAAAAATTAAATGGTATGAGTAGGCCGACTTGAACCCAGCGCTGTACCCAGCAATTCTTCTATACGTCGGCGCACACGCAAACCCGTTTCATCATCAGGAAAATGTATGCCCATGCCCTGTGTGTGATTATGGGTTGCACCGGAAGGCGTAATCCAGGCCACTTTGCCGGCCACAGGATAACGAACATCGTCCTGCATCAGCGTCAGCAAAAGAAACACTTCATCACCT
This sequence comes from uncultured bacterium, assembly GCA_903872555.1. Lineage (GTDB taxonomy): Bacteria > Pseudomonadota > Gammaproteobacteria > Burkholderiales > Burkholderiaceae_D > Pernthalerella. The sequence goes on along the minus strand of CAIQLE010000192.1, from coordinate 3,476 downwards.
AGCTGGCAAGTCCGGTTTCCCGGCACAAAAATCCCGCCGTTTTGCAGGAAAGGCATATAGGCTGAATACAGAGCCGAACGTTCACGAATAGCGAGCGACATGACTGCTGGGCGCAGCATTGTCGACTCCGGCGACGCGGGTAGATCGGACATGGTGTGTCCTTATTGGAAAATGCCTGCGTATTCCAGCAGCATGTCTTCAATGAAAAGACGTGCTGACAGTGGATGGTCCGCTACGGCACGTCTGGCACCTGCATCACGCAGGGCTTGTTGCAGGCGTTCGGCTGTAACGCGCGAGGCCAGTGCTGATAAGCTCTTTTGATGATGCGGGAAGTAGCGTACCCGACCGCCCAGTTTTAAGGACAAGAGGTCATACAGCCAACGCTGCTGCCATGCGACTAAGGGGGCCAGCGGTATTTTTTGTAGTCGATCTGCGACGACCAGCGCCAGACTGCTCTCAGGTTTAGCCAGCAGAGACAGCAATTCATCTCTTTCTTCTCCGGTCTCTCCCTGCGCTGCCGACCATGCGGTCAAAGGAGCGCCACCATGTTCGGCCAGCCAGTTCGATGGATCTTTCAGACCCTGAGCTTGCAACCAGCCCAGTGCGGCCTCTTGCGTTGGCATAGCCATGGCAAATTGCCTGCAACGCGACAAAATGGTGGGCAGAAGTCGGTCTATTCGATGCGTAATCAGCAGGAACACGGTATCGGGCGGCGGCTCTTCCAGTGTTTTCAGCAGGGCATTGGCTGAGGCCGCATTCAAGGCTTCAGCCGGATACAACATCACTACCCGCTTACCGGAGCGGTGAGTTGAAACATTCATGAAGCTCGCTAATGAACGGATCTGGTCTATGCGTATGTCTTTCGACGGTGCCTTGCTGGAAGCCGATTTTTTAGCGCTGCTTTCTTCGGCTTCTGCCGTATCCTCGCCCTCTTCCAATTCCAGCACTTCAGGTCGCAAACGACGAAAATCCGGATGACTGTATTGTTCAAACCAGCCGCAAGAAGCACAACGGCCACAGGCGTGTCCGTCGATGCCAGGGGCTTCACACAAAAGCGAGGCTGCAAATTGCTCTGCAAAGGCAATCTTGCCTATGCCTTCTACGCCATGAAAAAGAATCGCATGCGGCAAACGCTCGCGCAATAGCTGCAACTGCTCCCAGTCATGCTGCTGCCAGGGATAAAGGTCTTTATCAGGATGGCTCATGCGCAGAGATCCGCAATCAGTTGCTCAAGCTGACGACTAACTGCATCGAGTGGCTGGGTGGAATCGATGACGCGTATACGCTCTGGAAATTGTGCTGCTCGCTGCAAATAAACATCGCGCACGGCAGTGAAAAAATCTTCTTTTTCTTTTTCGAATTTATCCAGCGACCGTGTCTGATCCAGACGCTGGCGCGCCACGTCCAGAGGCACATCGAACAATAGCGTCAGATCAGGCTGCAGATCAGCATGCACCCATTGTTCCAATACACGCAGTTTGTCCAGCGACAAATGCCGGCCACCCCCCTGATACGCAAAACTGGCATCCGTAAAGCGGTCAGAGATCACCCAATCACCGCGCGCCAGCGCCGGCGCTATCACCTGAGCAATATGTTCACGCCGTGAGGCAAACATCAGCAAGGCTTCGGTTTCCAGATGCATGGGTTCATGCAACAGCAATTCACGCAGTTTTTCACCCAGCACTGTGCCACCGGGTTCACGCGTGGTGATGACGGTTTTGCCGCGCTCGCGCAAAAACTGCGCAACCGTGGCGACATGCGTCGATTTGCCAGCGCCATCGACGCCTTCGAAGGTAATGAACTTTGCCATGAGAGATGCGCCTGACTTATTGCCGGCGCTGATATTTATTGACGGCCCGGTTATGGTCGTCGAGGTTACTCGTAAATTCGCTGCTGCCATCACCCCGCGCCACGAAAAAAATATCATTGCCAAGCGCTGGGTTTAACGCGGCTTCGAGAGAAGCACGGCCAGGCAAAGAAATAGGAGTCGGTGGCAGCCCTGAGCGCGTGTAGGTATTGTAGGGGGTATCGGTCTGCAGGTCATGCTTTCGCAGATTGCCGTCGAAACTGGGCCCTATGCCATAGATTACCGTCGGATCAGTCTGCAGCAGCATGCCGCGCTTGAGCCGGTTCACAAAGACCGAGGCCACACGGGTACGATCGGCCTCGCGTCCGGTCTCTTTTTCGACAATGGAGGCCATAATCAGCGCTTCATACGGTGTGGCATAGGGCAAATCCGGAGCCCGTCTGGCCCAGGCCTGTTCCAGCATTTTCATCTGTCGCTGATGGGCCTGCTGCAGCACCAGCAGATCGCTGGTGCCACGATCATAAAAATAGGTATCCGGATAAAACAAGCCTTCCGGATGCTTATATCCGGGCGCTACACGCTCAAGCAACTGAACATCATTCAGCATTTCACTCTCGGGCCGCAGCCAGCGCTGGCGCTTCAGTGCAGCGCGCATCTGCGCAAAATTCCAGCCTTCGATCACGGTCATCGATTCTTTGATCGTATCTCCGCGGGCCAGAGTGTCCAGCAGACTAAGAGGTGTGGTGCCCGATTCAATGCGGTAGCTGCCTGCCTTGACCGAGGGGCGACCAAAGCCGCGCGCCAGTAATTCCATCAGCAAGGGCGGTGCCGGAACACCCGCATCCCTGACCTGACGCATCGCACTGCGTACGCTGCTGCCTTGGGCGATATTAAATTCTACGGCAGGCGCATTGGCTGCCAGCAAGGGTTCACGTGACCAGTAAAGCACCAGAGACGCTGCGGTAATCACCAGTAAAGCCAGTAATAACAAGAGTTTTCGTATTGCTGCCATCCTTCTTCCCTAAAATCTGTCCGGCAATTCATACCGGAGCCGACGCCATTTTGCGTGCGCCTCTATAATTTGGCTGTAATGATAGACGCCAAACCCTATTTTCCCCGATTTCATGTCTGAGACTGCAAACTCATGGCTGAATTTTCTTGCCAGTCAGGGCGCAGCTCTGACGGCTGAAGATCAGGCCGGCTTACCGGACTTTCCGCCCCTCGCTTCAGCGAAACGAGGTTTCCTGAGCGCCCTGACGCATTTGGGCGTGATCGCGGCCAGCGGCGCAGATGCGGAAGACTTCCTGCACAATCAACTCACGAATGATGTGCTCGGGCTGGATGAAAGCACGGTCCGGATGGCGGGTTATTGCTCACCCAAGGGGCGTTTGCTGGCAACCCTGCTGATGTGGAAAACAGGCGATCAAATTTTGATGGCATTGCCACGTGCTTCTCTGCCATCCGTCATGAAACGCCTGAGTATGTTTGTGCTCAGAGCCAAAGTCGTCCTCAAAGATGTCAGTGATGAACTGGTCCTGATCGCTGGCGTCACGCCGACTGTCGATTTTGTTCCGCCTAGGCCGTGGATGAAAATAGCCAAAGATGAAGGTGCCTTGTTTCGCGTACCGGATGCGCTAGAACTTCAGCGTTTCATCTGGGCCGGCCCTGT
>CAIQLE010000191.1 GCA_903872555.1 uncultured bacterium | reverse complement strand
GCCAGCCTGCGCGTGGCGGGACTCAAGATCGAGGATCTGCAATTGAATCAGGCCGATCTGGAAGATGTCTTTATTCAAATCATGGGAGCGGCGCAATGATGGGCTTTCGTACGCTGCTCTACAAAGAATTGCTGCGTTTCTGGAAAGTGGCAACGCAAACTCTGACGGCACCTATCGTGACGGCCATGTTGTACCTACTGATTTTCGGCCATGTACTCGAAGCTCATGTGCAGGTCTTTCCCGGTGTGTCGTATACGGCCTTTCTGGTGCCGGGTCTGGTGATGATGAGCGTGCTGCAAAATGCCTTTGCGAATTCTTCTTCATCACTCATTCAGTCCAAGATCACGGGCAATCTGGTGTTTGTTTTGCTGACACCCTTATCGCACTGGGAAATGTTCGGCGCCTATGTGGTGGCCGCCATGATCCGCGGGCTGGCTGTGGGTGCGGGTGTGATGCTGATCACGGTCTGGTTTGCCAGGCTGTCTTTTGTGTCTCCCTTGTGGATACTGCTGTTTGCCTTGCTGGGCGCAGCCATACTCGGCACCATGGGTCTGTTGGCCGGCATCTGGGCTGAGAAATTTGATCAGCTGGCAGCCTTCCAGAATTTCCTGATCGTGCCGGCAACCTTTCTTGCCGGCGTGTTTTATTCCGTCCATAGCCTGCCGCCGTTCTGGCTCGCGGTATCGCATGCCAATCCTTTTTTCTACATGATTGATGGTTTCCGTTACGGCTTTTTCGGGCACTCGGATGTGCCGCCCGTGACCAGTCTGATAATCGTATTGGTATTTTTCTTCGTACTGTCGGGAATGGCGATACGTCTGTTAAAGAACGGCTACAAGCTGCGTCCCTGATCCCTATTTTTGAGCAAAGGCAAAATCGTGCTGCCCACACCTGAACTGATCAAGAATTACATTGCTGCTGGCCTCGAATGCACCCATCTCGACGTCGAGGGAGACGGACAGCATTTCACAGCACTGATCGTATCGCCTGCTTTTACCGGCAAGCGTCTGATACAGCGTCACCAGCTAGTGTATGCCGCACTGGGCGACCGCATGCGTGAAGAGATTCATGCGCTTTCCATGAAAACCCTGACGCCGGAAGAGTTTCAAGCCTGATGGATAAATTACTCATACGCGGCGGCAAGCGCCTTTCGGGAGATATTCAGATCTCTGGCGCCAAGAACGCTGCCTTGCCCATACTGTGTGCCGGCCTGCTGACCGCCGATACGCTGGCGCTGGCGAATGTGCCTAAGCTGCAGGATGTGGCGACCATGCAAAAACTGCTGCGTCAGATGGGCCTGTCGATGGAAGACAAGGCGGGCGTGCTGGAGCTGTGCGGGCGGGATATCAACAAGCTGGAAGCGCCCTATGAAATGGTGAAAACCATGCGTGCCTCCATCCTGGTGCTGGGTCCTTTGCTGGCGCGTTTTGGTGAAGCCAAAGTCTCTTTGCCAGGTGGTTGCGCGATTGGATCGCGCCCAGTGGATCAGCACATCAAGGGCCTACAGGCCATGGGTGCGGACATACGCATTGAAGGCGGTTACATTTATGCGCGCGCAAAAAAACTCAAAGGTGCGCGCATCGTGACAGACATGATTACAGTCACCGGCACCGAGAATTTGCTGATGGCAGCGACGCTGGCTGATGGTGAGACCGTGCTGGACAATGCGGCACGCGAACCGGAAGTGACCGATCTGGCTCATCTGCTGGTCGCCATGGGTGCAAAAATTGAAGGCATAGGCAGCGACAGACTCTGCGTCACAGGTGTGCCGGCATTGCATGGCGCAAACCATAGTGTGATTGCGGATCGTATCGAGACCGGCACTTTCCTGTGCGCCGTTGCAGCAGCCGGTGGTGATGTGGTGCTGAAAAATACCAGCGCTCATCTGCTTGATGCCGTAGTCGAAAAATTGCGTGAGGCTGGTGCCATACTCACCACCGGTGAAGACTGGATACGTGTGCAAATGGCAGGCCGTCCTAAGCCTGTGGGTTTCCGCACTACGGAATATCCGGGATTTCCTACCGATATGCAGGCGCAGGTAATGGCGCTGGATTGCGTGGCCGATGGTAATAGCCGCGTCACCGAAACGATTTTTGAAAACCGCTACATGCACGTGCAGGAACTGAACCGACTCGGTGCCCGTATAGAGATCGATGGCCACACGGCGATCGTGCAGGGCGTGCCGAAACTGGTGGGTGCGCCCGTCATGGCCACCGATTTGCGTGCTTCCGCTTCACTGGTCATTGCAGGTCTGGCGGCAGAAGGTGAAACCCTGATCGACCGCATCTATCATCTGGACCGTGGTTACGATCGCATGGAAGTCAAATTGTCTGCCGTCGGTGCTGACATACAGAGAGTGAAATAATGAATCAGACGCTGACACTGGCGCTGTC
>CAIQLE010000190.1 GCA_903872555.1 uncultured bacterium | reverse complement strand
TCGGCACTCAGTGGGCCAATCTGGATCCGCTGCAGCGTCAGGAACGCGCTGCCATCCCTGAGCTCGAGCCTTCGTTCTATGGCTTCTCCGATGCCGACATGGACATCGTGTTCAATATTAGTAATACCTATTTCGGTACCGAGACCTCCAGCCTGCGCGATCTGCTGCAGTCGTTGCGTGATACTTACTGCCGCTCCATTGGTGCGGAGTTCATGTACATCACGGACCCGACCCAGAAGCGCTGGCTGCAAGAACGGCTTGAGTCCACCCGTTCCACCGGCAGTTTCACGCGCGACCAGAAAAAACACATACTTGACCGCCTGACCGCAGCTGAAGGTCTGGAACGCTATCTGCACACCAAATATGTAGGTCAGAAGCGCTTCTCGCTGGAAGGTGGCGAAAGCTTTATTACCTCGCTGGACGAAGTGATTCAGCGTGCCGGTAGTCAGGGTGTTCAGGAAATCGTGATCGGCATGGCCCACCGTGGCCGCCTGAACGTTCTGGTAAATATCCTCGGCAAAATGCCACAAGACCTGTTTGCTGAGTTTGAAGGTAAGCATGGTGATGATCTGCCTGCGGGTGACGTGAAATATCACCAGGGTTTTTCCAGTGATATTTCTACCCCCGGCGGTCCGGTTCACCTCTCGCTGGCGTTCAATCCTTCACACCTTGAGATCGTCAACCCTGTGGTTGAAGGTTCGGTCAAGGCACGTATGGATAGGCGTGGCGACAAGGAAGGCCTGCAAGTGTTGCCGATTCTGGTGCACGGCGATGCCGCCTTCGCAGGGCAGGGCGTAGTGATGGAAACCCTGAATCTGGCGCAGACTCGCGGCTATGGCACCGGCGGTACGGTGCATATCGTGATTAATAACCAGATCGGTTTCACGACGTCTGATCCGCGCGATTCACGCTCGACTCTGTATTGCTCTGATGTAGTCAAGATGATTGAAGCGCCGGTCTTGCATGTGAATGGTGATGATCCTGAAGCGGTCGTGTTTGCAACTCAGATTGCGCTCGACTTCCGCATGCAGTTCCAGAAAGATATCGTGGTCGATATCGTTTGCTTCCGCAAACTGGGCCACAACGAACAAGACACGCCCGCGCTGACCCAGCCGCTGATGTACAAAAAAATTGGTCAGCATCCCGGTACCCGCAAAGTCTATGCAGACAAGCTGGCGACTCAGGGAACCATACCCGGCGATGCCGGCGATGCCATGGTCAGAGAATTCCGCGATGCGATGGACGCTGGTCGCGGCACGGTTGATCAGGTCATTTCCAGCTTCAAAAATAAGTATGCAGTGGACTGGATGCCTTTCCTGAATCGCAAATGGACGGATGCAGCCGATACCTCCATGCCGGCCACAGAGCTCAAACGTTTGTCCGAGCGCATCACCACCGTACCTGCCAACTTCAAGCCTCACCCACTGGTTGAGAAAGTGCTGGCCGACCGCGCGGCAATGGGTCGCGGTGAATCCAACCTCGACTGGGGCATGGGCGAGCATCTGGCGTATGCATCGCTGGTCGCCTCTGGCTATGCGGTTCGCATTACCGGTCAGGACGCGGGTCGCGGCACCTTCGTGCACCGTCACGCGGTGCTGCATGATCAGAACCGCGAGCGCTGGGATGCCGGCAGCTACATACCGCTGCAACATGTGTCTGAGCAGCAGGCACCGTTTAATGTGATTGATTCGGTGCTGTCTGAAGAAGCCGTGCTGGGCTTTGAATATGGTTACTCCACTGCAGAGCCAAACACGTTGACCATCTGGGAAGCGCAGTTCGGTGACTTCGCCAATGGCGCACAAGTGGTGATCGACCAGTTCATCAGCTCAGGCGAAGTGAAATGGGGCCGTGCATCGGGTCTGGTGATGATGCTGCCGCATGGTTATGAAGGGCAGGGGCCTGAGCACTCGTCGGCGCGTGTTGAACGTTTCCTGCAACTATGCGCGGACAACAATATGCAAGTGGTGCAGCCAACCACCGCAGCCCAGATTTTCCACCTGCTGCGTCGCCAGATGATTCGCTTGTTCAGGAAACCACTGGTGATCATGACGCCGAAGTCCCTGTTGCGTAACAAGGATGCCGGTTCACCGCTTTCCGAGCTGGTCAAAGGCTCGTTCCACACCGTGATCGGTGAAGTGGACGAGAAGATCGATCCTAAGAAAGTCAAACGTGTGCTGGCTTGCTCAGGCAAGGTGTATTACGACCTGGTGAATGCACGCAAAGAGCGCGGCGTCACTGATGTCGCTATCGTGCGTGTCGAGCAGCTGTATCCCTTCCCGCACAAAGCGTTTTCGAATGAACTGAAAACCTTCCCGAATTTCAATGAGCTGGTGTGGGTGCAGGATGAACCTCAGAATCAGGGCGCCTGGTTCCAGATTCAGCACAACATCATGGAAAACCTCGCTGAAGGGCAGAAGCTGGCTTATGCCGGACGTCCTGCCAGTGCATCGCCCGCTGTCGGTTACTACGACAAGCACTATGCCCAGCAGAAGTCGCTGATTGATACCGCATTTTCAAAGCTCAAGGGCTTTGTCTTGACCAAATAAATACCCCGCACTGCACCGGATGCCGGTGCAGTGCGCGACCAACCCGAAACGGAGAGTGTGATGGCTATTCTTGAAGTCCCGGTTCCGCAGCTGTCGGAATCTGTCGCAGAAGCGACCCTGTTGCAATGGCATAAAAAAGTCGGCGAGGCTGTAGCGCGCGACGAAAATCTGATTGATATTGAAACCGATAAAGTGGTGCTGGAACTGCCGGCACCGGCGCAAGGCGTCATTATCGAAATCCTGAAACCCGATGGCAGTACTGTGGTGGCTGGTGAAATCATTGCGCGTATCGATACCGAAGCCACCGCTGTGGCGGGTGCTGCTGCAGCGGCTCCTGCTCCTGCGGCTGCGCCTGCTCCGGCTGCCGCCAGCGCACCGGCAGCGAGTGGAACTATCGCTATGCCTGCAGCAGCCAAGATGCTGTCTGAAAACAAGATGTCGGCCGATGCCGTGTCCGGTACCGGTAAAGATGGTCGCGTCACCAAGGGTGATGTGATCAATGCGCTGAACAAGCCCGCACCTGCACCTGCCGCCGCTCCGGCAGCACGCGCAGCCCTGCCAGCGGTTGCTGCACCTAGTGGCATTGATCTCGGTGACCGTCCTGAGCAGCGCGTGCCTATGAGCCGTCTGCGTGCACGTATTGCCGAGCGCCTGCTTGAATCGCAATCGACCAACGCCATTCTGACGACCTTCAACGAGGTCAATATGCAGCCGGTGATGGACTTGCGTAACAAGTACAAAGACAAGTTTGAAAAAGAACATGGCGTGAAGATGGGCTTCATGTCCTTCTTCGTCAAAGCCGCAGTCGCTGCACTCAAAAAATATCCGGTGCTGAATGCCTCTATCGATGGCAATGACGTGGTGTATCACGGCTACTTTGACATCGGCATCGCTGTCGGCTCGCCGCGCGGTCTGGTGGTGCCTATTCTGCGTAATGTAGATCAGATGAGCATTGCCGACATCGAGAAAAAGATTGGTGAATTTGGCCAGAAGGCCAAAGACGGCAAGCTGACGCTGGATGATCTGACGGGTGGTACTTTCTCGATCTCGAATGGTGGTGTATTCGGTTCCATGTTGTCGACCCCGATCATCAATCCGCCACAGGCCGCTATCCTCGGCGTGCATGCCACGAAAGAGCGTGCGGTGGTGGAGAATGGCCAGATCGTCATTCGTCCTATTAACTATCTTGCGATGTCCTATGACCACCGCCTGATCGACGGCCGTGAAGCGGTTCTGGGTCTGGTGGCGATGAAGGAAGCGCTGGAAGATCCTGCTCGTTTACTGCTCGATCTCTAAGGGGCGGCCATGTCGAAACAATTTGATGTCATCGTCATTGGCGGCGGTCCGGGCGGCTATATCGCAGCCATTCGTGCTGCGCAACTGGGCATGTCTGTGGCCTGCATTGATGAATGGAAAAATGATAAGGGCGGCCCGGCACCGGGCGGCACTTGTACCAATGTCGGTTGCATTCCTTCCAAGGCGCTGTTGCAGTCGTCTGAGCATTTTGAGCATGCAGGTCATGGCTTTGCCGAACATGGCATTGAAGTCAAAGGTCTGAAACTCAATCTGGATCAAATGCTGGGTCGTAAAGACACGGTGGTGAAGCAGAACAATGACGGCATCTTGTATCTGTTCAAGAAAAATAAAGTGACGTTTTTCCATGGCCGTGGTGCCTTCGTTAAATCCGATGCTGAAGGCTATGAAATTTCAGTCACCGGCGCCACGAATGAGAGCCTGAAGGGTAAGCACATTATTCTGGCCACAGGATCGAATCCACGCGCATTACCCTCCACACCGTTTGATGAAAAACTGGTGCTGTCGAATACCGGTGCGCTGGCTATCGATGCCGTGCCGAAGAAACTCGGTGTCATCGGTGCCGGTGTGATTGGTCTGGAAATGGGCAGCGTCTGGCGTCGTCTGGGTGCTGAAGTCACTATTCTTGAAGCCATGCCGACTTTTCTCGGTGCTGTGGATGAGCAGATTGCAAAAGAAGCGCACAAGCTGTTCACCAAACAGGGTTTGGTGATTGAGATGGGTGTGCAGATAGGCGAGATCAAGGTCGGCAAAGAGGTCACGGTGAATTACACCGATGCTGACGGCAAAGCCCACAAGCAGCAGTTTGATCGCCTGATCGTCTCGATAGGCCGGGTGCCCAATACCATCGGTCTGAATGCCGAAGCGGTGGGGCTGACACTGGATGAGCGTGGCTTTATTGCGGTCGATGCCGATTGCCGTAGCAGCCTGCCGAATGTCTGGGCCGTCGGCGATGTGGTGCGCGGTCCTCTGCTGGCGCACAAAGCCGAAGAAGAGGGCGTGGCCGTGGCTGAGCGTATCGCCGGTCAGCATGGTCATGTCAATTTCAATACCATTCCCTGGGTGATATATACCTCGCCGGAAATTGCCTGGGTAGGCAAGACAGAACAGCAGTTGAAAGCTGAAGGCATTGCGTACAAAGCGGGCAGTTTCCCGTTCATGGCGAACGGCCGTGCACGTGCTCTGGGCGACACTTCCGGCATGGTGAAATTCTTGGCCGATGCCACGAGCGATGAAATTTTAGGTGTCCATATCATTGGTCCTATGGCATCGGAACTGATTGCTGAATCCGTCGTCGCGATGGAATTCCGTGCCTCGGCTGAAGATATTGCCCGTATTTGCCATGCGCATCCTTCCTTATCGGAAGCCACCAAGGAAGCGGCTCTGGCGGTGGACAAGCGTTCGCTGAATTTTTGATCAGTGCGCCGCATCTTAAGGATCACATCAGGCACGCCTTGCGGCGTGCCTGATGCTTTCGTTCTGTGAAAACCATTCCATCCCTGAATGTTCAGGCTTTTTATGAACAGTCGCTGGCAGAGCGCGGCTATCAGTCTGATCCGGCACAGCTCGCTGCCGTAGCTCGATTACAGCAATCCTATGATGAGTGGGTCGCCTTTCGTCTTCGGCGTTCCACCAAGATTAAACGTCTGATCAATCGTCCGGACATACCGCGCGGTGTCTACCTCTGGGGTGGTGTAGGGCGCGGCAAATCCTTTTTGATGGATAGCTTTTATTCCGTCGTTCCGGTGGTCCGCAAGACCCGTCTGCATTTCCATGAATTCATGCGCGCAGTGCACCGCGCACTGGACGAGCAAAAAGATGTAGAAAATCCTCTGGATATCGTCGCGAAAAAAATCGCCCGTCGTCACCGCCTGATCTGCTTTGATGAATTTCATGTCTCGGACATTGCCGATGCCATGATTCTCTATAATTTACTCAAGGCTTTATTTGAGCAGGGCGTGTCCTTTGTGATGACCTCGAATTATGAACCGGATCGCTTGTATCCGGACGGCCTGCACCGGGACCGTATGCTGCCCGCCATTGCGCTCCTGAAGGAGCATATGGATATTCTGAATGTGGATGCCGGTCTGGATTACCGTCAGCGCATCATGGAACAGGTCACGGCTTATCATTCGCCATTAGGGGCTCAAGCCGAGCAGGCCCTCCAGCGTGCTTTTGCCGATCTGGCGGAGACAGTCGAGCAAGATACGCGGATCAAGATAGAATCTCGGGAGTTGCGTTGTATACGGCGCTCCGGCGGTGTGATTTGGTTTGATTTTGCGACTTTGTGCGGCGGTCCGCGCTCGCAGAATGATTATCTGGAGATTGCCAGCCGTTTCCATACCGTTATTCTGTCAGGTGTGCCGCGCATGTCGGCTGAAATGGCTTCTGAGGCGCGTCGTTTCACCTGGCTGATCGATGTGCTCTACGATCATCGGGTGAAATTACTGATGTCGGCGGAAGTTGCACCAGATTTGCTGTATACCCAGGGTACGCTAGCCAGTGAGTTTCATCGCACGGCATCGCGTATCGTAGAAATGCAGTCGCGTGAATACAAGGAAAGCATGCGCCGCCAGGCAGCGGCATCCATAGCCTGATTTGGAATAGACGTCCTATGATATTTTTTCGAGCGCTGAGTTTTGTCTTTATCTGGCTGGGCTTCATGCTACTGCCTGCGTTCAGTCTGGCTGAATCGCCTGAAGATGCCTTGCATGCGCTTTATGCTGATCAGTCCATCACCAGTGTTGAGCGTGCCAATGCCGCGCTGAAAGACGTGGTGCCGGCGCGGGTCCTGATTGAACGCCGCTCGGCGAATGAAGAAGCGGAGTGCTATGAGCATTTCATCGTCTCTTCCTGCTTATCCGAAGTCAGAGCGAAGCGTCGCAAATCCATGGCTGTCATCAGAAAAGTGGAAGTCGAGGCGAATGCCTTTTTGCGCAAAGAAAAAGCCGATGGGCGCGATAAGGCAGTGGCAGAGCGTCAGGCCAAGGCTGAACAAGAGGGCGGGCATTCGATTCCGATTTCAGGCGCTGCACGTGAAGCCTCACCTGAAGCCTTGGACAAATAGTCATGAGTCAGGACCATGCACAGACACGCGAGCGCCTGATTGAAGTAGAGATCGAGCATCGCGATCTGGATGCCGTTATCAGTCAGCTTGAACTCGCGCCTAACCGTGACGAGCTCCTGCTGCGACGTCTGAAAAAACGTAAACTGCAACTGAAGGATCAGATCATTCAGCTGCAGATGCAACTGGTGCCTGATATTCCCGCCTAACACCCGCACCGACGACATACCATTTTGAGCGATTCACCCGCAGATACTTCCAGCGTTCAGGTTCACGATGCAGAGATAGCCCGTCTATTTTCTGACGAGGGAACCCTGTGCAGCGGCATTCCTGATTTTCATCCGCGCCAGTCGCAGACGGATATGGCACGCGCGGTCGCACAAGCCATTGCAACTCAGGGCACTTTGCTGGCAGAAGCAGGTACCGGTACCGGTAAAACTTTTGCCTATCTGGTGCCGGCTTTGCTGTGGGGCGGCAAGGTGATTGTTTCTACCGGCACCAAGAATTTGCAAGATCAGTTATTCCTGCGTGATATCCCCGTCGTACGCAAGGCCCTGAATGTGCCCGTCTCCGTGGCGTTGCTAAAGGGGCGCGCGAATTATGTCTGCCATTTTCATCTTGACCGCACCCTACAAAACGGCCGTCTCACAGCAAAAGAAGATGTCGGTTATCTGCGTGAGATTAACCGCTTCATCAAAACCACCGGTACAGGCGATAAAGCCGAGCTTTCGCAAGTCCCTGAAAATGCGCTGATCTGGAATCTAGTCACGTCTACACGTGACAATTGTCTGGGTGCTGAATGTGCGCATTATCAGGATTGCTTTGTGATGAAGGCACGCAAAGAAGCACAGCAAGCCGATGTAGTCGTGGTGAACCATCATTTGTTTTTTGCCGACGTCGCACTGAAAGATACCGGCGTGGCTGAATTGCTGCCGACGGCCAATACCGTCATCTTCGATGAGGCGCACCAGTTGCCTGATACTGCCACCTTATTTTTTGGTGAAACCGTCTCGACCTCGCAGGTCATGGAACTCTGTCGCGATGTGCTGGCGGAAGGCCTGACGCATGCGCGTGATGGTGCGGACTGGGGTGCTCTGGTGTCATCGGTAGAAAAGGCCGCGCGCGATCTGCGACTGTCTTTCCCGAGTGAAGGCATGAAGCTGGCGTTTCCACAAATTGCCGCCAGTAGTCCTTTCTTTCCGGCGCTGGAGCATTTGAAAGCCATGCTGAGTGATATGGCTCGTGTACTCGCGACACAAGCCGAGCGTGCTGAAACGCTGGAGCAATGTCGCGGCCGTGCAGAGACTCTGGGCGCGCAATTCGCGGCCTGGGTGCCGAGTCAGGATGAAAAGGAACGTGCCGGCAAGGTCTTGTGGGCTGAGGCGTTTTCGCAATCACTGCAATTACATCAGACCCCTTTATCGATTGCGCCTGTATTTAGTAAACAGCGCGAAGGTACGCCGCGTGCATGGATATTCACTTCGGCCACGCTGGCAGTCAAAAATGACTTTACGCATTACAGCGCGCAAATGGGTCTGAAGGATGAACCAGCGATGACCTGGCCGAGTCCTTTTGATTACGCCAGACAGGCACTGCTGTATGTGCCGACCAGCCTGCCTGAACCCAACTCTCTGGGCTATACCGATGCGGTGATTGATGCGGCCTTGCCTGTGATTGAAGCTTCGGGAGGCAGGGCTTTCCTGTTGTGCACCACACTGCGCGCTGTGAAGCGTGCGGCGGAACGTTTGCGCGAAGAATTTGAACGCCGCAAATTACCCTGGCCTTTGCTGGTGCAGGGTGAACTGGGCCGCAATGAATTGCTGTCGCAGTTTCGTGCTGCAGGCAATGCGGTGCTGATAGGCAGCCAGAGTTTTTGGGAAGGGGTGGACGTGCGTGGTGACGCTTTGTCAGTGGTTATCATCGACAAACTTCCCTTTGCGCCGCCGGATGATCCGGTGCTGGCCGCCAGAATTTCTGACATGGAGAAGCGTGGCCTGAATGGTTTCATGCATCATCAGCTGCCTGAAGCCATCATCAACCTGAAACAAGGCGCAGGGCGCCTGATCCGGGATGAGTCTGACCGGGGCGTGCTGATGATCTGCGACCCGCGTCTGATCGCCAAGCCCTATGGGCGGCGCATATGGCAGAGCCTGCCACCTTTCTTGCGTACCCGGGAATTGGCCACGGTGGAAAATTTCTTGCAGAACCCGCCACATTGATCGTCATCAAACTGTAAATTTTCTGGCACTGCATTCAGGTAAAATCGCCGCAATGAAAATTCTGATTAGCAATGACGACGGTTATCTCGCTCCCGGCATCAACGCCCTGGCTGAGCAGTTAGCGACGGTCGGCGATATCGTGGTGGTGGCGCCGGACAGCAATCGCTCCGGCTCCTCCAATTCCCTGACTCTGGATCGCCCACTGCGCGTGGTGCGCGCTGCCAATGGTTTCTATTCCGTTAATGGCACGCCCAGCGACTGTGTACATATCGCTCTCACTGGCATGCTCGATGAGCGCCCTGATCTTGTTATTTCGGGTATCAATCAGGGCCAGAACATGGGTGACGACACCTTATATTCTGGTACCGTGGCAGCAGCGACTGAGGGTTTCCTTTTTGGCATTCCGGCGATGGCTTTTTCTCAGGTAGATCATGGCTGGCTGAATCTGGATGCAGCGGCACGGGTGGCCAAAGATATGGTGCTGCGCCGTCTGGATCAGCTTCACAAACCTTTTCTGCTGAACGTGAACATACCGAACCGGTCTTATGAGCAATTGCAGACTGTTGTTGCGACCCGTCTGGGCAAGCGACATGAATCCGAACCTGTGATTCGTGCTAAAGATCCGCAGGGTAATGAGATTTTCTGGATAGGCCCGGTGGGTAAGGCGAAGGAATTCAGTGAAGGCACGGACTTCCATGCCACTGAAAATGGCTGGGTTTCGGTCACGCCGCTGCAGATAGATTTGACTCATAACGCACAACTGGATCGTTTGAAACAGGCACTGATATGAGTGAAAGCGAAGGCGCTCCCAAGAAACGATTTCCACTTACACTGGATTTTGTGACGGGTGATGCTGGTCGCAAAAAAGCAGTGACGTCGCCGCGCATGAACAGCCTGCAGACGGCCACTCAGAATGCAGCACGACATGCCGCCTCTGCATCAAGCTCTGCCACAGCGGGCAAGACCAGCCGGCCTGTCACAGGTGCCCGAGGTGTTTCGGGCTCATCGGCTTCGACAGCCAATACCCCCCCTGTAAGCAGTACGAAAATTACAAGCACCAGTACCGGCTTTGCCAGCTCAAGATCAGGCAGTTCCGGCAGCACGCTGCCCAAACCTATGGCCACGCATGCGAGTGAGCGCAGCGACTTGCCGCTGGTATCAGAGGCGGTGCGCAAAGCCATGGTGCAACGCATTGCCCAACAGGGCGTCAGTGATCCTGCGGTGCTGTCGGCCATGGAAGCGGTGCCACGCCATTACTTTCTTGAACCGGGTCTGGCCAGTCAGGCTTACATCGATGCCTCACTGCCTATCGGTTATCACCAGACGATTTCTCAGCCCTACATCGTGGCACGCATGATTGAAGTCATGCGTGGTGGTATCAGTGGCCGCTTAGGGAAAGTGTTGGAGATAGGCACGGGCTGCGGCTATCAGGCGGCCGTACTGGCACAGGTTGCCAATGAGGTCTATTCCATAGAGCGCATACGGCCTATGCATGAGCTGGCACGTACCAATCTGCGACCTTTACGCATTGCCAATCTCAGGCTGCACTATGGCGATGGTATGTTGGGACTGCCTCAGGCCGGACCTTTCGATGGCATTATTCTGGCAGCAGCGGGGCTGGAAATACCGCAGGGCTTACTGGATCAGATGGCTATCGGCGGTCGTCTGGTGGCACCCGTGGGGGAGCGCAATCAGGTGCTGACTTTGCTGACGCGCACCGCCCGCAATGAATGGATGAGTGAAACACTGGAGCCCTGCCATTTTGTGCCGCTCAGACCCGGCACCTTTGGCTGAGGTGCCGGTGCTCAATAAAAGCAATTGCAGCAACTGAAACAGCCAGGCGATCAAGCATGCGTTTAAATACATTTCTCTTTTTGTTGTCTATGCCCGTTCTGTTTCTGACCGGCTGTACGGACATGCCATCCCATGCGCCGATTGACGATCGCACCGCCACCCGTTCATCTGACACAAAAAAATCATCCCAACAGCCAGAGCAAGTGACTGATGCGCCCGGTTTTTATACAGTTAAAAAAGGCGACACCTTATTCCGTATAGCCCAGCAATTCAGTCAGAACTGGCGTGATCTGGTGGAATGGAATAATTTGTCCAATCCGAATGAGATCAAGCTGGGTCAGTCCTTAAGGGTGGCGTCACCAGCAGGTGTGCGCACCGCCAGCGTGCCTGTAAATTCGGGTATGGAAATGCATGCGCTGGATGGAAATCAGCCTGTCGCACCGCAGACAAGCGCCATGCCTTCGATACGTGTGACGACTGCGTTCAAGACCGGGCCGCTGGGCAATAAAGTGCTGTACTCAGATCAGGCACTGGCCGATCTGCAGCGCGGTGATGTCCTGCCGGCTCAGACTGTGGATGCGGCAAAAAATCCTGCAGACAAGCTGAACGATAAACCAAATGACAAAGCCTCTGATAAAGCGGCCGACAAGCCCATCGCCAGCGGCCGGTTTATCTGGCCCACCGATGGCAAAGTCATCAATGGTTTTGATGCTGCGCGCAAGGGTATCGACATTGCAGGTCAGTCAGGTCAGGCGGTCGTGTCTGCCAGTGATGGAACGGTGCTTTACGCAAAGAATATGCGCGGCTATGGCAACCTGGTGATCGTCGATCATAGCGATGGGGTGGTTAGCGCGTATGCGCACAACAAAACCATACTGGTGAATGAAGGTCAAACCGTCTCCAGGGGACAGCGTATTGCCGAGATGGGTGATACGGATGCAGACAGAGTCAAACTTCATTTTGAAATACGTCAACTCGGTAAAGCGGTCGATCCGACAGGTTTGCTGCCCACTCGCTGAATGAAACATCAACCCACTTCCTCAGAAGAGCCAGACGATGCGCTGCCCGGCACACCGCTGGACGATAAGGAGTTGGACGAAAACAGCGCGATAGAAACACCGGTGACTGAGAGTGGGATAGATGAATTCCGCAATTTACTGGCGTCTGAACTGTCGAGTGACGCCACTCAGCATTATTTAAATCAGATAGGCCTGCGTCCATTACTGAGCCCGCAGGAAGAAGTGCATTATTCAACGCTGGCCAAGCAAGGCGATTTTTCTGCCCGCCAGATCATGATTGAACATAATCTGCGGCTGGTCGTATCGATTGCCAAGCACTATGTTAATCGTGGTGTGGTACTGCTCGATCTGATCGAAGAGGGCAATCTGGGCCTCATGCATGCCATCAGCAAATTTGAGCCTGAGCGTGGCTTTCGATTTTCTACTTATGCCACCTGGTGGATAAGACAGAGCATAGAGCGCGCCATCATGAATCAGGCGCGCACCATACGCTTACCCGTGCATCGCATTCGTGAACTCAATCTGGTGCTGCGCGCCAAATACCATCTTGAAGCACGGCTGTCAGATGGCCATGATGCAAAGATAGAAGATATTGCTCATCTGATTGAACGCAGTGTGGATGAAGTGCAGGGCATCCTTGGCATGGCCGAGCATGTGGCTTCGCTTGATACGCCCTTAGAGAGTGATCCGCATGCCAGCCTGCTGGATTTGCTGGCAGCCGCTGCCGAGAGCGAGCCGGATATTCATGCAGAGCATCACGAAATGATCCTCATGGTGCGCAAATGGCTCAACGGCATACCGATCAAGCAGCGTCAGGTGATCATGCGCCGCTTCGGTCTTGATAACGGCGATCCGGCAACGCTGGAAGAATTAGCCGATGAAATGGGGATTACCCGCGAACGGGTGCGGCAGATACAGCAAGAAGGTCTGATACGTCTGAAAAAAACCATGATGGCGCGCGGTGTCGGTAAGGATGCTTTTCTGTGATTCCAGTACTGGTATTTGATATCGAAACCATTCCCGATGTGACAGGTCTGCGTGCTTTGCTGGGGCATGGTCCCGAAGTGCCGGATGTCGAAGTGGCAGCACAAGCCTTTGCGGCCCGCCGAGAAAAAACCGGATCAGATTTTCTGCAACATCATCTGCATCGCGTCGCTGCCATTTCTTGTGTATTCAGAGATGATGAAGGTTTCCGCGTTCGCTCGCTAGGTTCGCTGGAAGATGGTGAAGCTAAACTGGTGCAGGATTTTTATCGCATCATTGATCGTTACACGCCGCAGCTGGTGTCGTGGAATGGTGGCGGTTTTGATTTGCCGGTACTGAATTACCGCGCACTGATTCACGGTGCCAGTGCTTCGCGTTTCTGGGAGCAGGGCGAAGATGATCGTGATTTCAAATGGAATAGCTATCTCTCGCGCTATCACACCCGCCATCTGGATCTGATGGATCATCTGGCCATGTATACGGGCCGCGCCAATGCACCGCTGGATGATCTGGCCAAGCTGTGTGGATTTCCCGGCAAAATGGGTGTCGATGGATCGCAAGTCTGGTCCCTGTATCAGGAAGGACGTCTGGGCGAAATCCGCGACTATTGCGAGACTGATGTGGTGAATACCTATCTCGTGTATTGCCGTTACTTGCTGCTGCGCGGTCAGCTGACACGTGAAAGCTATGAAGCTGAGATCACTCTGGTGCGCACATCGCTGCAAAAACTGGAAGCCCAGCCATGGCAGGAATATCTCGCTGCATGGAAATGAGCTAATGAGCTAATCAGCTAACAAGCGGTAAAATTGCCGGCTAGTTCACATTCACCGGCAGTCCTTATGCAAGATCAGATCATTGATATCGAGTCGCTCGACATGGAAGCGCGTGGCGTTGGTCATCTTCCGAACGAGGATGGCAGCCCCGGCAAAGTGATTTTTGTCGAAGGCGCTCTGCCGGCTGAGCGCGTGCGCTTCAAGTCCTATCGCAGAAAAGCCAAATGGGAAGCCGCCGATATGACGGAGCTTCTGCATGAGTCGGCTTTGCGTGTCAAACCCAAATGCGTCTACTTTGGCATGTGCGGTGGCTGCGCCATGCAGCATCTGCATTCCTCGGCTCAGGTCGCGATCAAGCAGCGTGTGCTGGAAGATAATCTGCACCATCTGGGCAAGGTCAGCGCAGCGCATATGATGCGTCCGATTCAGGGGCCGGACTGGGGCTATCGTTATCGCGCCCGTATGTCCGTCAGATATGTCGCTAAAAAAGGTGGTGTGTTGATCGGCTTTCATGAGCGCCGGTCGAGCTTCATTGCCGATATGAAGACCTGCGAGATTCTCCCTCCTGAAGTATCGGCCATGCTGGTACCCCTGCGTCAGCTGATCTCAGGTCTGAGCATTCGCGATAAATTGCCACAGATCGAGTTGGCAGTGGGCGAGGATGAGCAGGGCAAAGTCATCGTGATGGTGGCGCGCATCATGCAAGAGCTCAGTGAGCAGGATAAAGAACAACTGATAGCCTTCGCTGATGAATGGAAGATTCACTGGTGGCTGCAGACTAAAGGTCCGGAAACGGCCTTGCCTTTCTATCCTGCCGACAGCGAGCTGCATTACCGTTTACCTGAATTCGGCGTGACGATGCCTTTCAGACCGACCGACTTTACGCAGGTAAATCACCAGATCAATCGCGTTCTGGTCGATCGTGCGCTGCGCCTGTTGCAAGCGCAGCCTACCGATCGTGTCGCCGATCTGTTTTGCGGGCTGGGGAATTTCACTTTGCCACTGGCCACGCAGGCGCGTGAAGTGGTGGGGATAGAAGGCAGTGCGGCACTGACCGAGCGTTCATTGCAGAACGCTATCGTGAACGGACTGGATAAGAAAACCACGTTTTATAACCGCAATCTGTTTGATTTTTCTCAAGAGGACCTGAAAGCACTCGGACGCTTTGACCGCATGCTGATCGACCCGCCCCGCGAAGGCGCAGCGGAGATCTGCAAAGCTATCGCAGAACTGGTCCTGACCGAACCTGAGGCTTGTCCCGTACGTATCGTCTATGTTTCCTGCAATCCCGCAACGCTGGCGCGTGATGCGGGTCTGCTGGTGAATTCCGGTGCTTACCAGTTAGCTCAGGCTGGCGTGGTGAATATGTTCCCGCATACGGCACATGTGGAATCGATGGCGGTGTTTGATCGTATTTAACTGAAGATGATGCCAACCTGGGATGGGTGGTCTTTATTCATAACACAGCGCCAAAATGAACAAAGCCGACCCCAAGAGGTCGGCTTTATTTTTATGAAGCGCTCGTATTATGCGCTGCGCTCAGGCGCGATGATGTTTAATCGCGTTCGCCGCCAAAAATGCCCAGCAGCGCCAGCAAGTTTACGAACACATTGTAAAGATCAAGATAAATCGCCAGTGTGGCAGTGATGTAATTGGTTTCGCCGCCATTGATGATGCGCTGCACATCAAACAAGATGTAGGCAGAGAAAATAGCGACGGCAATCGCAGAAATCACGATCTGCAAGACCGGCATTTGCAGAAAAATATTTGCAATGGCTGCCAGCATGATCACAACCACGCCCGCAAACAACCAGCTCGACAAGCCGGAGAAATCACGTTTGCTGGTGGTAGCGATAGAGGCCATGGTGGCAAACACCAGCCCAGTGCCGCCAAAGGCCGTCATGATGAGTGATGCGCCATTCGAGAAATGCAGAATCTGAGCGATCATGCGCGACAGCATCAGACCCATGAAGAAGGTGAAGCCCAGCAGAACCGCGACGCCCGCTGCGGAATTCTTGGTTTTTTCAATCACATAGAAAAAACCGAAGGCGATGGCCATAAAAGCGATGAAACCCAGCATCGGGCTGCCGCTGAGGAAGGAGAAATTCATTTGCACGCCTATCCAGGCACCCAGTACGGTCGGGACCATGGACAGCGCCAGCAGCCAGTAGGTATTGCGCAGTACGCGGTGTCTTACGGCCAGTGCATCACTGGAATCTGTATAAATCGTGGAAAAGGGCTGGTTCATGCGACCTCCGTTTTTAAATATGCAACAATTTACTGCGACAGTGCCAGAATAGCAAACTGTTAAAACATGAATTTACCTGAATTTCAATCAGCCCGTCTAGCCTGAGTTTGCAGGGGCCCTGCAGGGACAGTGGGTGGCTTAGATGGACCGAAAACAGCGCTTTCATGCTAGAATCACCGGCTAAGCAATATCCCCACCAAAAT